>CAZVDJ010000270.1:0-6225 GCA_964626245.1 uncultured Gemmatimonadaceae bacterium | reverse complement strand
CGCAGGGCGGTGACGGCACCGACGCCAGTCTCGATCTGCGGGAAGTCGCCGTAGTGGGACGCCTCGGGAAGCGGCCGGCCGGCCAGCAGATAGAGTTCGTCGGAACCGTATACCCACGCATGGCCGCGCTCCGCGCGCGCGCGATCCGCCCAGCGCTCGGCGACCTGCAGGAGCGAGAGCGCGTTCGCCCGGCTCATCGACTCACCCGTGTACAGGTGCGAGAACTGGGTGAGTCCCACCGGCACGAGGGCGACGGAAAGGCAGGCGTCGCCAAAGGCCCACAGGTCGGCCAGCGAGGCTTCGAGCACCTCGCCGTCGTTGAGTCCGGGGACGATGACCATCTGCCCGTGGAACTGGATGCCCCCGTCGACCAGGCGCGTGAGCTGCTCGACGATGTTCGGCACGCGCGGGTTGTTCAGGAGCTTCTTGCGCGCCTCCCAGGGGGTGGCATGCACCGAGACATACAGCGGGGAAAGCCGGTACTCCACGATCCGCTGGAAGTCCCGCTCCTTGAGGTTGGAGAGCGTCGCGAAGTTCCCGTAGGCGAACGAGAGACGGTAGTCGTCGTCCCGCATGTAGAGCGGCTTGCGCAGCCCCTTGGGCAGCCCCTCGATGAAGCAGAACTCGCACCGGTTGGCGCAGCGGCGCACCGTGGGCGGTTCCAGCTCGATGCCCAGCGCCTCGCCCTCGGGCCGCTCGATCTCGTAGACGACCTCCTCCCCGTCGGACTGCCGCACGCCGATCTCCAGCGTGTCGTCGGCGGTCAGGAACTCCCAATCGAGGAAGTCGTCGATCGCGCGGCCGTTGACGGAGTGGATTTCCGTGCCGACCACGATCTCGAGTTCTTCGGCGATGCTGCCGGGAGCCACCCGTGCCACACGGACCATCGAAAGACCGAACGAGAGAAACGACGAGGTCCGCCGGGGGCGGCGGACCTCACGGAACGTAGTAGTTCAAGTGGCCGATATCAATGCAGCACTTGCACTTTCGCCAGCAGCTGTGAGGTGCGGTCGAGCCCGACGGTCGTTCGCGAGTCGGCGACCAAAACCACACGAGGCGCCCCCGAAACCGGAGGCGCCTCGCACGGTGTGCCGCAGGCCGACGGACGGTTCCTACTCGCCCCGCATCATCCCCCGAGCGGCGCGTAGCGATACGCCACGATACCCGCGCCCTCGACCTCCAGGCGGAACGCCTTGGACTTCTTGGAGCCGACGGCCTCGAGTGCCGTCTCCTTGGTGGCGACGACCGCTCCCGAGGCATCGAGGAACTCGAACTTCACGGTGTAGCTCTTGTCCGCATCGGAGAGGTTCTCCACCGAGCCACCCAGCGTGTGCTTGGTGCCGTCGTGCGCAAAGAGGTTGACCGACAGCTTGACCTTTGCCTCGGACATGCGCTGGAAGTACTTGAGCAGCGAGTCGTTCGCCGCGGCGTACGCCTTGGCCTCGGGAGAGGTCTGCGGCTTCTTCTCCGCGGCCGCCTTCCGCACCTTGGCTTCGTTCTGGTAGTACAGCGCCCAGAGCTGGTAGTTGTCCGGGTTGTCCGGATCGACCTTGATCAGGCGATCCAGAATGGACGGCACCTCACTCCACTTCTCCAGCTTCTGCAGCGTGACCGCATAGTTGAAGAGCCCATCGCGGGATGCGACGTTCTTCCTGAGCCCCGCCTCGAAGAGCTTGGAGGCATCCGCCGAGCGTTCGGCGCGGGCGGCGTTGACACCGGCCTCGAACAGGGCGGCATCGCTGAACTTGTCCGGGTTCGCGATCATCTCGCCGAAGACCTTGTCCGCCGCGGCGGTGTTCCCCGACGCGATCTGCGCGCGCGCCAGGGCGCCCTGCGCCTTGGCGTCGCCCGGGAACTCGGCCAAGTACGCCTCGAGGTAGGCGCTGGCGTCGGTGAACTTCGCCTTCTTCGCGTCACCCTCCAGCTGCTCGCCCTGCGACATAATGAGTTGCGCGACGTTGAGCATCACGCTCTGGCGCTCCTCGACGATCGAGGTGTCGCCCTTCATCAGGCCCGCCATGCTCTTGAACGAGGCGACGGCGGCGTCCATCGAGTCCTTGGACTGCTGCACGTTGCCCAGGATGTTGTAGGCGATGTACGCGAGCTTGTAGCCGTCGTAGATGGAGAGTCCGCGGCGCACCAGGCTGGCCGCGGAGTCCACCTGCTGCTGGTTGTAGACGTTGACCGCCGCGTTGATGAGCGGCGCATAGAACCGGCGGCGCCACTCCTCGGTGTCGTCCCGGCACGCGGCGTTCGTCGCCTCGACGACGTCGAAGAGCGAATCGGCCGCCGCGACCAGGTCGATGGTCCCTTCGGGCGAGGTGGGGATCCCGAGCGCCGCGCGCGACACGACGAGCGAGCTGTCGCGTCCCTCGGCGAGCGCCTGCTCGATGTAGAGCCCGTACGCGCGGCCCAGTACGTAGGCGCGCCCGGAGGGGTTGGCGGCGATGATCTTGTCGGCGTCCTTGTGGAGGAGCGTCACGGCCTGCTGCAGGCTCTTGCGCTTGTCCTCGGGCTTACCGATGGGGAGCGCGACCTTCGCGAGCGCGTTTGAGGCGTCCTTCACCTGGTTGGGCTTCTTCTCGTCGATCTCGCAGCGGGCCTGGGCTCCCGCCGTCACCGAGGGGAGGGCGAGCGCCAGCGCCCAGGCCAGCGAGAAGCGAAATCGGGTCATTCGGTCTCTCCTTGCATGTTGAGGCGCGCAACGCGCCAGCGTGAATCCTACCCAGTCCTATTCGTCACGTTCCGCCGCCGCCCGGGCCAGCGCCGCCACATCGGCAAGCGTCCGTCCCGTGGCGGCCGCCACGGCGCGCACATCCTCGAACTCCGCCTTGCCGCGCGATCCGCCGTTAGGCGTCGTCGCCACCTTCACGCGCACGGCGTGCCCCAGCACGTCCACCTGCCGAGACTCGCGCACGAGCGCCCGGCGTTCCACCACCACCCGCCGCACGCCTAACGTCGACGTGTGCGCGAACAGCAGGCCCTCGAACCGCCCAACGTCGCCCTCCCGCACCAGCACCTCCAGGCGCGTTCCCCCGCGCCCCTTCTTCATGAGCGTCGCCACCTGCACCACGTCCAGCGCACCCGCATCCCGGAGGAGGTCGGCGCTCCACGCCAGGTGCTCGGCCGTCATGTCGTCCATGTCGCACGCCAGCATCACCAGCCGCTCCACCCCGTCCGCGGTTGCCTCGTCCGCCAGCACCAGTCGCAAGGCATTTGGGCGCCCCAGCAGGTCCTTGCTCCCCGCACCGAAGCCGCTCCGGCGCGGGACGTACTGGGAGGGCGGCGGTCCGGACGACAGCACCCGCACCAACGCCGCTCCCGTCGGAGTGACCAGCTCGCCCGTCCCCTCGGGCCCGGGACGAACCGGGATCCCTTCCAGCAGCCGCAACGTCGCGGGTGCAGGCACCGGAAGGACCCCGTGCGCCGCGCGCACGAAGCCGTCGCCGAGCGAAATGGTCCCACAACAAACGCGGGAGACCCCCAGTTCGCTCAACCCCCAGATGGCGCCCACGATGTCGAGGATGGCGTCGACGGCACCGACCTCGTGCAGGTGAACCTCCCCGGGCGACACGCCGTGGATCCTCCCCTCCTCCTCGGCCAGCAGGCGAAACGCTGTCTCGGCGCGTTCGTGCACTCCGGGAGGGAGGGCGGCGCGATCGAGCAGCTCGCGAATCTCGACCAGGTGTCGTCCGTGCGGCTGCTCCGGAACCTCGAAATCGACCTTGATGCAGGTCAGGCTGGCGCGCTGCACGTCGCGAACCGTCACGCGCACCCCGTCCAGCCCCAGCCGCTGGGGGAGCGCCACCAGCCACGCCGGATCAAGTCCGACGTGCACCAGTGCGCCGAGCAGCATGTCGCCGGAAATGCCGCTGAACGGATCGAGGATGGCGGTCGTCACGGGCGAAAAATACACCCCAACGGAGCGCTACGCCCGGTAGCTCGCGCCACTCCCCGTGTTGTAGACCACGACCTCGGACTGGGGCGACAGGCTCCCCTGCCGCACGAGCTTGGCCGCGACGCAGAGCGCGGCCCCTCCCTCGGGCGCCGCATCGATCCCCGTCGCGTGGCTCAGGCGGGCGGTGAACTCCTGGATTTCCTCCTCGGTGGCGCTCTCCGCGGCGCCGTGGCTTTCGCGCAGCGTCTTGAGCACGAGACGATCGCCCAGGGGGCCGGGCACCCGCAGCCCGCTGGCGTACGTCCAGGGATTCTCCCAGGGGGTAGCGCGATCGGCCCCCTCGCGCAGCGCGCGAACCAGCGGGGCGCAGCCCGAGGCCTGCGCCACGATCATCTGCGGCAAGCGCTCGCTGGCGTCCAGCCAGCCCCAGCGGCGCATTTCGTGGAATGCCTTCCACATGCCGATCACTCCCTCGCCGCCACCGGTGGGATAGACGATCGCATCCGGCAGGCGCCAGCCGAGCTGCTCCGCGAGCTCCAGGCCCAGGGTCTTGTTCCCCTCGGCACGATAGGGCTCGCGCAGCGTCGCGACGTTGAAGTAGCCCGACTCCTGCGCGAAGGCGACGCTGAGTCGCCCGCAGTCGCCGATGTGCCCGTCAATGGTGATGAGTTCCACCCCCATGGCGCGGATGATGTCGAGAATGGGGCGCGGGGTGGTGGCCGGCGCATAGATGCGCGCCCGCAGCCCTGCTGCCGCGGCGTAGGCGGCCAGCGCGGCCCCCGCATTGCCGGCCGTGGGGACCACGAGTCCCGGCACGCCGCGCGCCTTGGCGCGCGTGACCGCCGCCGACAGTCCGCGCGCCTTGAAGGAAGCGGTGGGGTTCACCCCTTCGTCCTTGATCCAGAGGCGCCGAACCCCGACGAGCCGAGCCAGCGCGGGGTGATCGCTGAGTGGAGTCTGTCCTTCCCCCAGAGAGACGGGCTGCTCGCCCGGCGCCAGCGGCAGCGCCGCCGCATAGCGCCACATGTCCCAGCGCGGAAGCAGCGCGTCGCGTGATGGGGCCGGCCCATCGTAGTGCGCAAGGAACGGTTGCCCGCAGGCGGGACAGAGTCCGACAGGGGCGTCCTGCGCTTCCGGATGGCCGCAGGCGGAACAGGCGAGGGACCAGGTGGGCATGGGAGGTGGTTCAGGTGGCTGGTCGAACGATGATGAGAACGATGGGCGTTGGCCGTCGAGTCAGGAGGCCGAGTCATCGGTCGGCGCGGAATCCGGGAGCGCGCCGTCGGTCGCGGCGGAATCGGGGGGCGCAGCATCGGAAATCGCCTCCGCCGCCTGGCCGTCGCGCTCCGCCGGGCGCAACGACTGCAGCAGCCTGGTGGCCGACCTGAGCGAGAAGCCGGGGAGTGCGGCGATGGCGTCGGGCGTCGCGTCCTTGACCCCTTGCAGGGAGCCAAACGCCTGCAGCAGCACCCGACGCTTTCCCGGACCGATGCCGGGGATCTTGAGCAGCTCGGAGGTGAGCGTCCGCATCGAGCGGCGCGCGCGGTTGTACGTGATGGCGAAGCGATGCGCCTCGTCGCGCGCCTGCTGCAGCGTGCGCAGCGCCGGCGAGCGGCGCGACAGGCGGACGGACTCGCTGCGCCCGCGCAGGAAGATCTCCTCCTCCTTCTTGGCGAGCGAGATGAGGGGGAGGTCGCCCAGCCCCAGCGCCTCGAGCGCCTCGTGGGCCGCGTTCAACTGCCCCTTGCCGCCGTCCACGACGACGAGGTCCGGGAGCGCCTTCCCCTCCTCCATGCGTCGCCCGAAGTAGCGCCCCACCACCTCGCGCATCGAGGCGAAGTCGTCCGTGCCTTCCACGGTCTTCACCTTGAACTTGCGATACTCCGCGCGGCGCGGCCGGCCGTTCTCGAACCAGACGCACGAGCCGACGGTGTCGGTCCCCTGTGCGGTGGAGATGTCGAAGCAGACGAAGGCCCGGGGGAGCTTCTGCAGCCCAAGCTCGCGCTGCAGGTCGTAGACCGGGCTCGCCGCGCGTTCCTCCGCCTCGAACGACGCGAGCTTGAACTCCTCCAGGAGGTGTCGCGCATTCTGGTCCGCCAGCTGCACGAGCTCGCGACGCGGCCCGCGCTGCGGGACCACGACCCGCGTCGTCCCCAGCGATTCCTCCAGCAGCGGCCGGTCCTCGAAGTCCATCGGCACCAGGAGTTCCCCGGCGCGCTCCCCCGCCCCGGCGTATCCTCGCGCCAGGTAGGCCGACAGGATGTCGGCATCGTCCTCCCCCTCGATGTTCTCCAGGAAGCGCTGGTCGCGCGCGAGGAGCTTGCCGC
>CAZVDJ010000269.1:0-6228 GCA_964626245.1 uncultured Gemmatimonadaceae bacterium | reverse complement strand
AAACCCGGGGGGTGGGCTGGGCCCCCCCCCACCCCCCACTTCCGACTCACCGCACCGAAGGGGGGTGGTGCGGTCAGATTCGAATGACGCCCTTGGCCACGGCGACGCCGATGACCACCAGGAGTCCGGTACCAAGGAGGATGAGGGTCTCCGGTTCGGGCGTCACCGTGGTGTCGGTGAGAAACTCCTGCGTTCCGCCGCCAGACACAAGGCCGGCCGCGCCAACATCGGTCACGATGGACCAGCGGGAAAAGTCGAACGACTGGGCGCCGCCGCCGTTGTACCAGCCGTCCGCCTGGGCCAGCCAGTAGGCCTCCGAGGAGTTGGCGAGCGGGTTGGTCCCGCCGTTGGGGTTGCCCGGGTTGAGGAGGTTCCAGACCGCCGCCTGGATCCCGCCCCACTGCGACGTCTGGATTCCCGAGGCCTTGTACTGCGAGGCCAGCCAGGCGGCCTTCTGGTAGCTCGACTTGGCCGAGATGCCGTGACGCGTTGCGCCGAAATCGCCTGAGCCGAGGTTGGTGAAGACCCCGGTCCACTGCTGCCCGAATCGCACCTGGTTGAGGACGTCGACGCAGAAGAGGTTGATCGTCGGCCTGGTCGGATCGGAGAGCACCGTCCCCGTGAAGGGGCCTACGTAGTATCCGAAGGCGGTCACCGCCGGCTTGGGAGCCGACTTCTGGAACTGCAGGTTCTTCACCCGCCACGACGACAGGGTCTGCCCCGGCTGCGCCGCGGCCGGAACCGCCGACGCGGCGAGGAGAGAGACCGAGAGAAAGAGTCGCGCGACGCGCATGCTGAAGCTCGAGCGGGTGAAGAAGCTGGTGACCGCCGGAATTGGCGGGTGGCGCACATCGGATCGGGAGGCGGCCCAGGCGATGTCCCCGTTAGCCGCGACCGTTCACCGATGTGCGCTCCCTCACATTCGCAGAGCGTGTGCCGTTGAGGTCGGCTGACACTTCCGCGTGGCGCATTCGGCAGGGTGACGGCTCGGCAACTGCTTGTCGGGCAACATCTTGTTGGGACTCGTCAGGGCCGGGCGAGCTTCCGAGCGCGTGGGCTCAGGGGATGCGCCGATTGTGGCACGGCAACGCCTGCCGATGGCGCTGTGGCACTTCCGCGCCAACCGCGTCGACGCGCATCGACGCCAGATCGGGGGGCCGCAGCCCAGTGGACCGGCCGTACCGCCGTCGCGCCCCGAACGCACGCACGCCGACCGGCTCGAAGGCCGATCGGCGTGCTCTGTTGCAGGGGGTGGCAGCTGAAGAGTGGCGCTACCTGCCCCGATGATGGCGCGAAAGGGCCTAGGCGGCTTGGGCGCTGTCGTACCCGCCCAGCTTCAGCACTTCGAGGATCCCCTCGTTCGCCGTCTGGGCCATCTTCACCGCCGCGGTGAACATCCGCGTGGCCACCATCATCTCGACCGTTCCATCCACCATTCCCGACTGCTGGGCGGCGAGCGCCTCCGCGTCGGCGGCGTTGGTGGGGGCGTCGGTCACGTTCGACGTGGTGGATCGGGCCACCTTGTCGGCTGCGCGGTCCATCGCCGCCGACTGGCGGTGGATCGCAGTAAGGCTGCTCGAGATCGCGTTGATTGCCATGCACGCACTCCGGGCGCGAGGGAGACCAATCCGCACCACGAGCGCCACCCCAGGACGGGAGTCGGCCGCACGACGGTCGCGGATACACTGCTGAAGTGAGTGTCGGCCTGGGCGCGCGGAACTTTAGCGACCCCGAGAAAGAGGCGAGCCGGGGGGCAGCCAGACGCGCGACGGGTCAGGCCGAGAGCGAGGCCTTCCCCTCGATGAACTCCGCCAGTCGCGCGTGGTCGCGCTCAGCGTCCTCCTCGCCCAGGGCGATGACCCGCCGCAGGAAGTCCTCCTGGAACATCACCAGCGAGAGCATGTCGGGGCTTGCTGCCTTGCGGGTCCCGAGGCCGCGGGTGAGGAAGCGGAAGACCTTGGGGAGCCGCGGCTCGTATTCCTTGGCCAGCTTTCCCAGGTCGACCGAAGGGCGCATGACCAGGATGTCGATGACCCGCATCCCTTCGCGGCGCTCCGGCGGAATGCGCTCCACGAGGCGGTTGATCATGTTCAGCCGCACCACGTCCTGGTCGATGATGTCCAGGAAGATCGCGTTGTACAGCGTGCCCAGGACCTGCGCCGGGGGAGGGTACGGGGCCAGCTCCGACGGATGGGGCACCGGGCGATGCAGCGAGGTGCGCGTCGAGATGGTGATGATGCGCGACGCCCCCAGGTGCAACGCCGGCGAGAGCGGCGCGGTGAGGCGAATGCCGCCGTCGCCGTACCACTCGTTGGCCACGCGTTCGGCCGGAAAGAAGATGGGAAGCGCCGACGACGCCATCACGTGGTCCACGCCAAGGCGCGCGCGCACGCTGCGACGTTGCGGCCGCTCCCACAGGTCCGGCTTTCGGCCCTCCACCCACGTCACCGATTGCCCGGTGGTGTAGCTGGTGGCACTCAGCGCCACGGCGTGCAGCGTGCCGCGCTCCAGGTTGTGGCGAATGCCGGGGAGCGAGCCGTCGGGGTCGCGCTCCAGCGTGCGCAGGAGGAAGTCGCGCAGCGGTGAGGTGTCCACCATCCCCCGCACGCGCTCGCGTTCGGTGGGGTCGCCCGACATGAGCCCGTATCCGGAGCGGATCACTCCCGTGAGCAGCGAACGTGCATCCACGCGATAGACCTGCTCCGGAGAGAGCGAGAGCCAGTGACGCACCAGCTGTTCGGTCGACTCCTCGAAGGTGCCGCGGTGCGAGGCCAGGTGGATCGTGTTCACCGCGCCCGCCGACACGCCGACGAGGATGGGGATGCGGAGGTGCGGATAGCGACGGGCGATGGCGCGCAGCAGGCCGGCCTGGTAGGCCCCGCGCGCGCCGCCGCCGCCCAGCACCAGGGCCAGGTCTTCGGTGTGCGGCGTTGGGCGTCGATGGTGGGACATGCGGGCACGCGAGCGGGCGATGGTGGAACGGCGTCAGGTGCACCCCTCTGCACAGGCCGGCGGGTCACGAGGCTGTGCCGAGGTCGTGACGGCGGCGCGCGCGAGGTCGCGACGGAGACGTTACGCGCCCGGATGAGACTGCGGCAGGGTGCGCCTGCACCCGATCACACCTTCCGGAGCATTCCCATGTCTTCCCTACGTCGTCGCCGCAGGCCGCTGATCTCGGCCGCTGCCCATGCGTCGCGCACGTTCCTCGCCTCCCTCTCCCTCGTCGCCGGCGTGGCGAGCGCGGTCGCCGCGCAGCAACGCGCCGACTCCACACGCCAGGACACCACGCGCGTCCTCCGCACCATCGAGGTGCGGGGGTCGGCCACGGGGCTGGGACAGGTGCGCGCCGGCAACGCCATCACGGCACTGGACCTCAAGCTCACCCCGGCCGGGACGTCGGCACTCAAGGCCATCGCGCAGCTCCCTGGCGTCAACATGCAGTCGGCCGACCCGTTCGGACTCTACGAGTGGTCCACGCGCGTGACCATGCGCGGCTTCCAGACCTCGCAGGTGGGACAGACGTTCGACGGCATCACGCTGGGCGACATGTCGTACGGCAACCACAACGGCCTCAACATCGGACGCGCGGTGGATGCCGACAACCTGGCCGATGCCACGGTGACGCAAGGCGGGAGCGCGTTAGGCACGGCGTCGAGCAACAACCTGGGCGGCGTGGTGCAGTACGCCAGCGCGGATCCCTCGAACCAGCGCGGCGTCTCCGTGCGCCAGATGGTGGGCGCCGCCAGTGCGCGCCGCACGGCACTCAAGCTCGAGTCGGGGCTCCTGTCGCGCGGGAGCAGCGCCTTCAAGAGCTATCTCTCGTTCTCGCGCTACGACACCGACAAGTGGAAGGGAAGCGGCGAACGCTTCTCGCCGGCCCGCACCGGCCTCCTGGGGCAGGACGGCCTGCTCGGTGGTGCGGGGGAACAGTGGATGGACCAGGTGAACTGGAAGGCGCAGCTCCTGGCCGGAGCGCACAAGTTCACCGCGTACTACAACTTCGCCGACAAGAAGGAAGCCGACTACACCGACCTCACGCTCGCGCGCTTCAATGCGCTGGGGCGTGACTGGGACCAGTTTGCCGACTGGAGTGACGCGAAGGCGGCGGCGACCTCCAACCAGCCGGACCAGGCGTACTTCCACTCGGCACAGGGGGCGCGTCGCGACCACTTCGGGTACCTCGCGGCGGACTTCCAGCTGGGCGACCGGGCGCTCGTGAGCATCAAGCCGTACCTGCACACCAACGAGGGTGCTGGCGACTGGCACGCCCCGAACTACGGGTCGACGGCCTTCTCGCCCGATCCGATCTACTTCCGTCAGACGCAATACGACACGCGGCGCATGGGAGTGGTCGCCCGCGCGCGCGTGCAGTTCGGGCCCAACGACCTGGAGCTCGGCGGCTGGCTGGAACGCAACGAGGCCAACATCCGGCGTGTGGCATGGCGCCTCGAGGACTACGCCGCCGGGCCCGCGGTGGACTTCGACAACGTCCTCGCCCTCTTCTTCGACCGCACCGGCGAGATCGGGAACCGCACCCTGTACGCACAGAACACCAACGCGCTGCTGGATGACCGGCTCCGGCTGTCGTACGGCGTCAAGTACCTGTACATCGATGCCGACTTCACCAACAACGGCAAGACCGATCCTCGCGCCGCCATCTTCGGCGACCCCACGCGGCCCAGCGTCTCCATCCCGACCGACGGCGGCTTGCTGCCGCAGGTGGGACTGGTCTGGTCGGCCAATCGCGAGTGGCAGCTGTTCGGCAACTTCTCGCAGAACGTGAATGCCTTCCCGTACTCGCCCCAGACCGGTGTGTACAACACCAACGCCGCGGCCTTCCAGTTCTTCAAGGACAACACCAAGCCGGAAAAGGCCACCACCATCGAGGGGGGCGTGCGGTTGCGCCGCGATCGGGTGGAGGCGTCACTCGGTCTCTACACCATCGACTACAACAACCGCCTCATCGGCGTCGCGGTCTGCCCTCCCACCGCCACCTGCGTCAGCTCCTTTGCCAACGTGGGTGGTGTCACCACGCGCGGCGCCGAGGCGCTGCTTTCGGTGCGCCTGGCGGAAGGGGTCAGCTGGGTCACGTCGGCGGCGTACAACGACAGCAAGATCGACGACGACTACAGCAACGGTACCACTCTCGTGCCGTCGGCCGGCAAGACCATCGTCGACGCTCCCAGGGTGCTCGGCAACACGGCGCTGCGACTGACGCGCGGCGGCATGCTTGGCTCGCTGAGTGCCCGCCACGTGGGCAAGCGCTACTTCAGCATCCTCAATGACATCGCGGCGCCGAGCTACACCACGGTGGACCTCTCGGCGGGCTACACCTTCGGGCGGGTCGGGGCGCTCAAGGGGCTCAGCGTGCAGCTGAGCGCACTCAACCTGTTCGACGAGGCCTACATCGCGACGATGGGCACCAACGGCTACTCGGTGCGAGGCGACCTAGAGACGCTGAACGTCGGCGCCAAGCGCCTGGTCTTCCTCAGCGTCGGGACAAGCTTCTAGGGAGCAGAAGACGAGAGGACGAGAAGACGAGAAGTCGAGAGGTCGGTGTGCGATGATTGCGCCAAGTGCCCTCGAGTTCTCGTCTTCTCGTCATCGCGTCAGACGGCCTTTCGCATCCACGTCCCGCGGCGAAAGAGCACGGCGCTCACGACCGCAACCGTTGCGTAGGCAATCGCGATGGCCAGGAAGACGCCGTGTGGCCCCATGCCGAGCTTCATGGAAAGCGTCCAGGCCAGGGGGATCTCCCAGCACCAGAAGCACCCCAGGTTCACCAGCGTGGGCGTCCACGTGTCGCCGGCGCCGTTGAACGCCTGCGTGAGCACCATCCCGTACGCGTAGAAGAGGAAACCGGCCGCCACTACGCGCAGGCAATCGATCGCGTAGCGCGCCACGCCGGCCTCCTGCGTGAAGAGGGCGACGATCTGTGGTGCCATGGTGACGAAGACGAGGCCGATGGCGCCGAGGAAGACGAAGTTGTAGCGCCCCGCCATCCACACCGCCCGCTCCGCGCGCTCGGGCTTGCCCGCGCCCAGCGCCTGCCCGACCATCGTGGCCGCGGCGTTGCTCATCCCCCACGAAGGAAGGAGGGCGAACATGATCACGCGCATCGCGATCGTGTAGCCGGCCAGTGCCTCGCTGCCAAAGGACGACAGCACCCGCACCAGCAGGATCCAGCTCGCCATGCCAATGAAGATCTGGAACGCGCCCGACGCCGAG
>CAZVDJ010000268.1:0-6230 GCA_964626245.1 uncultured Gemmatimonadaceae bacterium | reverse complement strand
TGCCAACGCTCGTGATGCGGAACATCAGCGCGGGAGAGACATCGCGCATCGCCGCGGCGTCGCCCAGGGGCGGGGGCGGGGGATTCATGCCGGCGGCCGAGGGACCGTCGCCCTGCCCCGACGCGCCGTGACACCGCGCGCAGTGCTGCTCGTAGATGGCGCGTCCGGCGGCCAGGTCGATGGGCCGGGTGGGGAGGTCGAGCGCCGCGTCCGCACCTAACGAGGCCGCAAAGCGCTCGTGAAGGGCGGTGACCTCGGATGGCGGGCGCTTGCCCGAGACGATGATGGCGAGCGAGTCCAGCAGCGCCTGGGCCAACGCGGCCCGCTCGCCGCTCAACCGCTGCGCCACATCCCTGGCATCCCCCAGAAACGAGACCGCCTCCTCGAACTCCATGTCGGAGATCAGGCGCCCCTGCGCATCGACCGCCTTGCCGTACTCTTCCACGGCCACGCTCACGATGCTCGCCAGTCGCTTGGCCGGCGGCTCCTGCGCCGCGGTCTCGTGCGCAGCCAGCGCACAGGTAGTCAACGCGCACACCCACGCGCGCCGTGATCGGCCCCCAAGGGCGCGGAGTCGTCGGGCCAGTGAACGAGTCGAGACGGACACGGAGTCGATCGTGATCTTGGGAATCGTCTATGTCACCTGATGAGAACGATTCTCATTCAGATTCCGAGTAAAACTATCGGAAGAGTACATCGGGGCGCTAGCCGTCGCGCTCGAGGATGACGACGGCCCCCGCCGTCTCGCGCGAATGCGAGAGGGAGAGCAGGGTCCGGCTGACCTGGAGCTCCTGGGCGCGGGCGGCGGCCCGGCCATGGAGGGTGATGAGCGGTCGGCGGTGCTCGTCGTGCGAGACCTCGATCTCCCGCCACCCGATCCCGCGGGCGTCCATCGTCCCGGCCAGCGCCTTGAACGCCGCCTCCTTCGCCGCCAGGCGAGCGGCCACATGCGGCGCGGGCGCATGCATGCGCGAGCAGTACGCCCACTCACTCTCCGTGAGCAGCCGCTGCATCACTCGCGACCCGTCACGCTCCAGCATGCCCGCCACGCGCTGCACTTCCACGAGGTCCATTCCGAGGCCGACGACCATGGCGCGACAAGGTGCAGAGGGAGGCAACGATCGGACAGAGGGAAACCCCGACCTCGTGCGCTAGCGACCGGGCCGGCGGCTCGCGCTTCGATCCTCGTGCGCGAGGTGCCGGGCCACGTCACGCCACGCGCGCTCGGTCTCGGCGAAGAGCGCCTGCACGGTGCCAGCCCAGGCTCGCCAGGCGTCGAAGCGCGTGGCGTCGGTGGCCTCGTGCACGCCGCTCGCCGCGGCCGCGACGCGATCGAGTGCGGTGAAGAGGCGCTCACACGCGTCGTGCAACCGCGCCTCGAACGCTCGACGGTGGGGCGGACGGTCGGCGTGGCGCTGCATGGCCATCGCGGCGAGGACCCCGCGCGTCCGCTCCGACAGTGTCGCCGCGTCGAAGCCCGCGACCGTCCAGTCCACCGGCTCGCCGGATTCCAGCCGCCGGCGCCCCTGCAGGAAGGGGGCGACGAATCGCGCGTGGTCCTCGGCCGATGCCCCATGCGCCAGCCCCAACGCGCGCAGGGGCCGCGCCACCTCGGGGAGCGTGCAGGCACGCTGCGACACGCCGTGCCAGGCGCGGTCGAGCCCCTGCGTCCCCGTCAGATGCAACTCCTCGCCGCCGCGGAAGAGCGACAGCGTCCCGGCGCGCCATGCCGCCCCGCGCAGCGCAGAGAGCGGGGCGCCGTGCTCGGTGCCGGTCGCCTCCAGGCGGACGACCACTTCGCTGGCCTCCACGAAGAGGGCCACCGGCTCGTGCAGCTCGACGCCACACCAGCGCCCCCGGGCGCTGACCTCCGTCACGGCGATGCGTGCCACGGGGTCAGGCATCGTCGGCTGCAAAGCGGTAGTCTCCCGACAGCTCGCGCGCGCAGAGGGCCGCCCGCTCCCCGGTGCGCGCCTCGAAGCGGCGCACGAAGGCGAGCAACGGCTCGGCGGTGAAGCCCTCACGAGGCATGCCGAGGGTGCCGATTGCCGCCTCGATCGCCGCTGGCTCCCCCTCCACCTCCACCAGCAGGTCCAGGCGCGGGTAGCGCTCCAGCCGCACGTGCGCCCCGTGCAGCTCGTACAGTGTCACCTCGCGGTCGACCTCACGCGTCACCACGTAGCCAAGGGCGCGCAGGATCGCGTCGAGTGCCTCCGGATCGGCGACGCCGCTTCCTACCTCGTCACGCACCTTGTAGCCGTCCTCCACCGACGCCGCCCCCTTGAACTCCACGACGGCATCGGCGGGGTGCAACGTGCCTCCGGCCGCGCGCGATTGCCGAACGCGAAGCCGCAGCACCTCGTCGCGCCGCCGAAGGGCGCCGTCGGCGGTGTCGTATCGACGGTCGTGCATCGTTCCCGCGAAGCGCAGCTGCGCGCCGGCTTGCGCCAGCCGAGCGCGCACCGTCTCCTCACTCGCGACGACGGCCTTGAGCTCGACTTCACGCATGCAGCGCCTCGTCCGCGGAGGCGCCGTCGCCTGGCGCGCCGTCGCCTGGCGCGCCGCCGCCGGGCGCGGCCGCCTTCCACGACGTGCGTCGCACCTTCCCCGCCCGGCCCACGGTGCGCAGGGTGCGGTCAGGGGGCATCGATGGCCTGGAGAACGGCAGCCGTGTCGCGCAGGTCGGCAAAGACGGCCACCGGGTGGTGGGCGGCCAGATCATCCACCGAGTAGTGTCCCGTGGCGACGGCGATGGCGCGCGCCCCCACGTCTCGCCCGCAGTGAATGTCGTGCGGCGTGTCGCCGATGATGACCAACCGATCGCCTTGCACCTCGCGGGCGACGGCGGCACGCCAGCGCGAGAGTGCAATGGCGGGGAGCGCGGCGCGGTGGGCGTGGTCGGAGCCAAACGCCCCGATGCGAAATCGCGAGGGGGCGATGGCCGCCGCGCGCAGCTTGCGCTGCGCTCCCTGTTCCACGTTGCCGGTGAGCAGCCCCACCACCAGGTCATCGCGCGCCTCCACCGCATCGATCAGTTCACGCACCCCCTCGTACACCACCGTGCGGTGACCCGGGTCGGAAAGCTCGGCGTCCAACCTCGCCAGGTAGTCCTCGATGAGGGCCGGAAGGCGCGCCTCGATGACCGCCTCCTCCACCCCCTCCTCCCGCAGCAGGTCGTGCACGATCTGCATGTCGGTCTTTCCGTCGTATCGGTACGTGGGCGAGCCCGCGGTGCCGAACTCGGCGCGCAACGCCCCTTCCATCGCGCGACGCCCTGCGCCGTCGGTGGACAGGATGGTGCCATCGATGTCGAAGAGGACGAGCCTCATGAAGGCAGAAGACGAGAAGACGAGAAGACGAGAGGACGAGAGGACGACAGGGGCTAGCGGCGGGTGAGGAGGAGTCCGCCGATCACGAGCGAGGCGCCGACCGCTTGCGGGACGGTGGGGACCTCCTGGAAGACGAGGTAAGCCACCAGCGCGGCGATGACCGGCTGCAGGTTGGAGTAGACCGCCGTGCGCGTGGGGCCCAGGATGCGAAGCCCGCGATACCAGAAGAGGTACGCGAAGACCATCGCCAGGATGGCACTGTACAGGATGGCGAGATAGACGCCGGCCGGGAGATCGCCCCACGGTGTCGCCAGCATGGCCGGGATGGCGACGACGGTGGCCACCAGCGCGCCGCCGAGCATGGTGTAGCCCCCCAGCTGCAACGTGTGCACGTCGCCGGCCACGCGCCGCAGCGCCACCGAATACACCGCCCAGCTAGCGGACGCGCCCAGCAGGAGCGCGGCGCCCGCGAGCGAGTCCGACCCGTTGCCGCCCCGCGAGGAGCCGATGACGACCGAGACGCACCCCACCATCTGCAGCGCGACCCCGGTCCACTGGCGGCGCGTAAGCGTCTCGGTCCCCAGGACCCGGCCGAGGATGGCGATGAGGGCCGGCGTCGCCGCCACGATGAGGGCCGCCGTTGCCACGCGCGAGCGAACGATCCCCAGGATGAAGAGCACCTGATAGACGCCGTTGCCAAGCATCCCCAGCGCGACGAGTCGCCAGAGGCGATGACGCGGAACGGGTGGCAATCGCATCGCCGCCGCGATGCCGAGCTGCGTCGCGGTGGCGATGGGGATACGCGTGCCATTGAAGGCGAGGGGCGCAACGAACTGGGTCCCGTACTTCAGGACCGAGAAGTTGATCCCCCAGATCGTCGCCATCAGGAGGAGGAGCAGGTCGGTGGACCAACGCCCCTCCGCCGTCCTCGACCCTGCGTCGCCTGCCGCGACGATTCCGGAAGCACTCACAGCCATGCCCAAAGGTAGACGCCGCACGTACGTTTCGGCATGCATGTCTCCTTTGCCCTCTTCGCCGACGCGGCGAACATCTCGCAGGAAGGGAAGCTCAACATCCTCGGCGTCTTTGACGCGGTGCAGGTGGCGCAGCTACCCACGATCCATCCGCGCGCCCACCTGGTCGTCCGCCTCAAGGGCGGGGGCTCGGACGTCGGCCGGCACCAGGTGAGCCTGCGCTGGTCCAACCCGTCGGGCGTGGAGCTGTGGTCCTCGGACGGCCAGCTCGATGTGGACGGCGTGCCGCCGGCAGCGACCGAGATGGACTTTCCCCTCATCGCCGCGCTCGACCTTCCACTGGACGAGGCGGGAGGCTACACGATGCGCATTGCGGTGGACGACGTGCCGCAGGCCGACGTCGCGCTCATGGTGCGTGCCGCACCGCCGCAGTTCGTGGCACCCGCGCCAAGCGGGGGGATGGTCTCGTAGGCCCCGTCCCGGACCGCGATTCGCCGCCTGAATGACGCGGATGACGCGGATGGCCGGGTGCGGTGTGCCTAGCGAGGAGCGGCCGGGGGCGCAGGGGGCGCCGCGGGACCGCGCGCGGCCTCGTCGCGCGCCGCGCAGGCGCGGCAGCGCGTGACGCCCTTCATGCTGCAGATGACGCAGATGAAGGTTCCGCAGCCCGTGCAGGGGTAGCCCTCGGACGCGCGCTCCTCGTTCCCGCACGCCCGGCAGATCATCGCATCGCGTTCGTGCAGCGTGCTCATGGTGCTCCGTCCTCGCTGCCGGGGTCATCCATCGTTGCGCCGCGCGCGCCGATCGCGGCCGGCGCGCCAGTGAGCCCGTACTCCTTCACCTTCTTGATCAGCGTGGCGCGGGAGATGCCGAGGTCGCGCGCGGCACGCGTGCGGTTCCCCTCGTGCAGGCGCAACACGCGCTCGATGTGCAGGCGCTCCACGTCGGCCAGCGCGCGGAGCTCCATGCCGTCGGCGGGCACTGCCCCGCCCGAGGCGCCACGCACCTCGGACGGGAGCGAGCGCAGTTGCAGCTGTGGCTCCCCGCGCCCCACGATCATCCCGCGCTCCAGGACGTTTCGCAGCTCCCGGATGTTGCCGGGCCACGGGTAGCGCAGCAGGGCGTCGAGCGCTTCCTCGCCCACGCGACGCGGCGGGCCGGGAAGATTGGGGGCGAGCTCGTCCATCAACCGGCCGATGAGCTCGACCAGGTCCTCGCGGGCACGCGCGCGCAGCGGCGGGAGGTTGAGCGGCATCACGCTCAGCCGATAGTACAGGTCCTCGCGAAAGCGCCCGGCGTTCACCTCGCTCACCAGGTCCTTGTTGGTGGCGGCGATGAGTCGCACGTCGACGAGGATCTCGCGCGTGCCACCCACCCGGCGGAACGGCTTCCCCTCCAGCACGCGCAGGAGCTTGGGCTGCAGCGGGGCCGGCAGGTCGCCGATCTCGTCGAGGAAGAGCGACCCGCCAGTTGCAACCTCCAGCAGCCCCGGGCGCACCGCGCCACGCCCCGCGTCCTCACTCCCGAAGAGCTCCGCGTCGAGCGCGTCGGTCGTGTGGGCGGCGCAGTTCACCTCCACCCATGCCCCGTGCGCGCGCAGCGAGTGCGCATGGATCAACTCGGCAATGCGTCCCTTGCCCGTGCCGCTCTCGCCCAGCAGGAGGACGGTCGTGCGGTCGCTGGCCGCGAGCAGCTCGACCTGCGCCGCCAGCTCGCGCATGCGGCGCGAGGTGCCGATGGCGATCTGGCCACTGCTGGCGCGGCGCTCGGAGAGGTACTGCGACAGGCGGCGCAGCCTCACCTTTTCCAGCGCGCGGTCGACGGCCAGCTCCAGGTGTGGAAGCTCGACCGGCTTGGTGAGGAAGTTCTCGACGCCCGCCTGCACCGCGCGCACCGCCAGCGGGATGTCGCCGTGCCCCGAGACCAT
>CAZVDJ010000267.1:0-6234 GCA_964626245.1 uncultured Gemmatimonadaceae bacterium | reverse complement strand
TCTCGCGTTCCATCGCGCCGTGGCAGCGGCCCGGCGCCTGGAGGTGACGCACGAAGTGTTGCAGCTCACGGAGCGGCTTCTGGACGCCGTGCGCACGCAGTCGCGCGAAGGCGAGATCAGCGTGCTGGAGGGGAATCTGGCGGAGATCGAGTTCGGGCGGGCGCGCGGACGGGTGCTGGCGGCGCAGCGGGAGGCCGTGGTGTCGTCGCTCGAACTGGCGCGAGTGACGGGGACGGCGCCCGGCGTCCCGCTCAAGCTCGTCGCGCCTGCGCTGGACAGTGCGATGCAGGGCGGCCCGCCGCCGACCGACGTGCGCAGCGCCGCACAGATGGCGGCGCTCGACGCGGACTCGCTCAGCGCGATCGCGCTCGCGCGTCGCCCTGACCTGTCGGCCGCGGTGGCGACGGTGCGCCAGGCCGACGTGCTGGTAGACGTCTCACGTCGCGAGGCGCTCCCGAACCTGCGCGTCGGCGTGCTGGCGGAGCGTACGCCCGGCGAGATGCGGACACGACTCGGGCCCGCGATCGGGATGACGCTGCCCGTCTTCAACCGCGCCAGCGGTCTCGTGGCCCAGCGGCAGGCGGAGTCGCGCCAGGCGCAGTACCTGCGCGATGCCACGCAGTTGCGGGTGCGTACCGAAGTGGCGGCCGCGACGCGCGCGCTACAGGCGGCGAGCGCTGAGCTGGCCGTGTTCGAAAGCTCTGTGCGCCAGCCCGCGCGCGCCAACAGCGCGCTGCTCGAGGCGGCCTTCCGCGCCGGAAAGATCGCGTTGCCGACGCTGCTGCTCCTGCGCAACCAACTCCTGGATGCAGAACTGGGATACTGGCAGGCGTGGCTCGCCCGCCAGGAATCTCTCACACAACTCGAGGCCGCGACCGGCGCCCTCGTGCACGGGCCGGATGCGCTCGTGTCCACCACAGGATCGCAGCCATGAATTCCCTGCCATTCACCATCGCCCGCCCCTGGGCGTCGCGCACACGCGGCAATCGCCGGGGCGTGCGCGCGTCTGGATGCCCGTGGCCACTCGTGCTCGGGTTGACGCTCCTTGCCGGCTGCGGCGGAAACGGCGGCGGCGGTCCCGAAAAGGGCGCTGTGCCCGGGGACATCTCAGGAGCCGTTGCGCCGAAGGGCACAGAGACTGGGACGCATGCGGCGTCGGAGGTCGTGATGCTGGACACCGCGGGCGTGCGGCTGGCCGGCATTCGCACCGATACGGTGCGCACGACGGGCACCAGCGGCCTCTCGGTCACCGGCGCGATCACGTTCGACGCCGACCGCGTGAGTCACATCGGGGCGCGTACCGAGGGACGCGTAGTCTCGATGCACGCCGCGGTCGGCGCACCGGTGCGCGCGGGGCAGACACTGGCGGTGCTCGAGAGCCCGACGGTCGGACAGATCCGGGCGCAGGAGCGGGAGGCGGAGGAGTTGCGGGGAATCGCGCGGGAGAACTTTGCGCGGGAACAGCGGCTCGCGAGCCAGGGCATCTCCTCGCGCAAGGAACTGCTCGACGCGGAGGCGGAACTGCGTCGCACGGAAGCGGCCCTTCGCAGCGCGGAGGCGCAGCTGGCCGCGTTTGGTGCGGGGCATGGCACCGGGGGACAGTTCACGCTGACGGCGCCATTCGGAGGTGTGGTCGTGGCGCGAGAAGTAAGCCGGGGAGAGATGGCGAGTCCGGCCGACACGCTCTTTATCATTGCCGACCTCTCCCGTGTGTGGATCGAACTCAGTGTGTTCGAGCGGGACCTCGCCCGTGTCCGCGTGGGGCAGTCGGTAGCGGTAGTCGTGGCGGCGTACCCCGGGCGCGTCTTCCCCGGGCGTATCGTGTACCTGGGTCACGTGCTGGACGCGGCGCGACGCACGGTGCAGGCCCGCGTGGAGGTTCCGAACCGGGATCGCGCCCTGAAGCCCGGCATGTTCTCGACGGCGAGCATCCAGGTGAGCGCCGAGGGGTCGCGCACGATCGTCGTGCCCGAGGAGGCCGTGCAGGAGGTCGAGGGGAAGACCGTTGTCTTTGCCCCAGGGGAGAAGCCGGGGGAGTTTCGCACGATGCCCATCGAGCTGGGCGGGCCGGTGGGCAATGGCTTGGTCACGGTTCGCGCCGGACTCTCCTCGGGAGCGCGCATCGTCGTGGCCGGCGCCTTTGCACTCCGCTCCGAACTCGCCAAGAGCGAGATCGGGGAGGGGGGACACTAGCGCCATGCGTTCGCTCATTGGCTTCGTCTTGAAGCAACGACTGCTCGTGCTCGGCGCCACCGCGCTGCTGGTAGGTGTCGGGGTCTGGTCTGCCCTGCGCCTTCCGATCGACGCGGTCCCGGACGTGACCAACACGCAGGTGCAGGTCAATACCAACGCCTCGGCGCTTTCGCCGCTCGAGGTGGAGCGGCAGATCACGCTGCCGCTGGAGCTGGCGATGTTCGGGCTGCCGCAACTGGAGGAGATGCGTTCGATCTCCAAGTTCGGCCTCTCGCAGATCACGGTCGTCTTTCGCGAGGGCACCGACATCTACTTCGCGCGCCAGCAGGTGCAAGAGCGCCTGCAACAGGCGCGCGAGGAGATTCCGACGGGCCTGGGCGCGCCGGAGATGGGCCCGATCTCGACCGGCCTTGGCGAGATCTTCCAGTACACGATTGACGCGAAGGATACGACCGGGCTGGATCCGACTGAGCTGCGCACCCTGCAGGACTGGGTGGTGGCACCGCAACTCCGCGGGGTGAGCGGGGTGGCGGAGGTCAACGCGTTCGGGGGCTTCGAGAAGCAGTACCAGGTGCAACTCCGCCCCGAGGCGCTCATCCAGTACGACCTGACGCTGCGGCAGGTCTTCGACGCTATCGCGGCCAACAACCAGAATGCGGGGGGCGGCTACATCACACAGGGGGCCGAGCAGCTCGTTATTCGCGGCGTGGGGCAGGTGCAGGACCTGGACCAGATCCGCAACATCGTGGTCACGAGCCGTGGCGGCACGCCCGTCCGAGTGGCGGACATCGCCGACGTCGTGATCGGTTCGACGCTGCGGCAGGGCGCGGTGACGAAGGACGGCAAGGGCGAGGTGGTGACGGGGATCGTGATGATGCGCATCGGGGCGAACTCGCGCACCGTGGTGAATGCCGTCAAGGAGCGTTTTGCCGCGGCCGCGAGGAGTCTTCCCGCTGGCGTGACGATGCGGCCGTTCTATGACCGGACAGAGTTGGTGGACCGCACTATCAGAACGGTGGAAAAGAACCTGGTGGAAGGCGCGGTGCTGGTGGTGGTCGTGCTCTTTCTGTTGTTGGGGAACTTGCGGGCGGCGCTGATCGTGGCGTTGGCCATTCCGCTCTCGATGATGTTCGCGCTGAGCCTGATGGTGAAGGTGGGGATCGCCGGGAGCCTGATGAGTCTCGGCGCCATCGACTTCGGTCTGGTGGTCGATGGCTCGGTGGTCATGGTGGAGAATTCGATGCGTCGGCTGGGGCACCGCCGTGAGCACGAGGGGTTTCTGGCCTCGGTGATGGATGCATGCGCCGAGGTGGCGCGCCCGATCCTGTTCGGTGTGGGGATCATCATCGTGGTGTACCTCCCGATCCTCACGCTCGAAGGCGTGGAAGGGAAGATGTTTCGTCCCATGGCGCTCACCGTGGTCTTTGCGCTCGTGGGGTCACTGCTGCTGACGTTTCTGCTCACGCCCGTCCTCATCTCCCTCCTGTTGCGGAGCAAGGTGGAGGAGAAGGACGTCTGGTTGATCGCGAAGGCCAAGTCGCTGTACGCGCCGTCGCTCGAATGGACGCTCGCGCACGGACGACGCGTGCTGATCGGGGCGGGCGTCGCGGTCGCCGCAGCGATCGCCGCGATCCCTTGGCTCGGGTCCGAGTTCATTCCGCGACTAGACGAGGGATCGTTTGCGCTGCAGGTGCTTCGCCTGCCCAGCGTGTCGCTGGAGGAGTCGGTGCGCCAGACCACGCAGCTGGAGCAGGTCCTGCTGTCGCGGTTCCCGGACGAAGTGACGGACGTGGTGGCGAAGACCGGGCGTCCGGAGATTGCGACCGACCCGATGGGGGTGAACATCAGCGACATTTTCGTGCTGCTCCGGCCACACGCGGCATGGAAGCGAGCGCGATCGAAGAGCGAGCTGGAGGCGCTCATGTCGGCAGAACTGGCGAAGATTCCCGGGTTGGTGTACAGCTTCAGCCAGCCGATAGAGCTGCGCGTCAACGAACTGATCGCCGGGGTGCGCAGCGATCTCGCCATCAAGATCTACGGCGACGACCTCGGGGAGCTGCGCCGTGTGGCGGACCAGGTGGTGTCGGCGGTGTCCAGACTCGATGGCGCCACGGGCTTCAAGGCGCAACAGCTCGAGGGGTTGCCCCAACTCGAGGTGACGGTGCTTCCGGAGCGGATGGCGCGCTACGGCATCAACGCGTCGGACGTGATGCAGGTGGTGGAGGCCATTGGGGGGGCGCAAGTGTCGCGGGTGCTGGAGGGGCAGCGGCGCTTCGCGCTGACCGTTCGCTTTCAGGAGAGTGCCCGTCGTGATCCGGCCGCCATTGCCGCCATATTGGTCAGCGCGCCGGACGGGCAGCGCGTGCCGTTGGGCACCCTTGCCCGGGTGGCCAAGGTGGGCGGGCCGGCGGAGGTGAGCCACGAGAACGGCTCACGGCTGGTCATCGTGGAGGGGAACGTGCGCGGGCGTGACATTGGCGGCTTCGTGGCCGACGTGCGCGCACTCTTTGACACGGGCGTCATCACGCTGCCGGTGGGATACCGCCCCGAGTTCGGCGGCCAGTTCGAGAACCTCGAGCGGGCCACCAGCCGCCTGACGCTCGTCGTCCCGCTCTCTCTCCTCCTGATCTTCGTGCTCCTCTTCGCCACGTTCAACTCGCTGCGCCAAGCGGGGCTGGTCTTCACAGGCATTCCGCTGGCGACAGTTGGCGGTGTCTTTGCGCTGCTGCTGCGCGGCATGCCCTTCAGCATCTCGGCGGGGGTGGGATTCATCGCGTTGTTTGGCGTCGCGGTCTTGAATGGCGTGGTGATGGTGTCGTACATCAACGAGCTTCGGGCGCAGGGGCAGCCGCTGGAGCGCGCGATCCGTGACGGCGGACTCACGCGGCTCCGTCCGGTGCTCATGACGGCGCTCGTGGCGAGCCTCGGCTTTGTCCCCATGGCCATCTCGACGGGAGCGGGCGCCGAGGTGCAGCAACCGCTGGCCACCGTGGTCATCGGCGGGCTGGTGACGAGCACGCTGCTCACGCTGCTCGTGCTGCCCCTGCTCTACCTACTGTTCGAACGCGAGCCCGACGCGCGGTCGGTGGAGACACTGTCATGACGCGAATCACGCCTGCCAGCCGTTGTACCGGACGCATTCGCTGGCCACGTCGGCGGGGGCGACCATGACCACGCGAGACGCACACGCGTTGTTGCCCATCCGCGCCATCACCAGCGAGGATGACGGCACGCGCATCGAGGAGGCACTTGGCGCGTTGCCGGGCGTGACCGCCGTGTCGGTGAGCCTGCCGGCGCAGGTGGTGCGCGTGGAGTACGACCGCGAGCGCGTGACGCTGGCCGCCATAGAAGGCGCACTGGCGCGGGCGCACGCGCCGGTGCAACTGGCACCCGACGTCCCGAGAGGGGACGGCGAACGGGCGGAGCCGGAGCGGATCGCTGGCAACCGCTGGTTGTCGCGACATCGCGAGCTGGTGTGGAGTCTATGTGCCGGGGTGCTCCTGTTGTCCGGCTGGCTCGTGGAGCGCGCCGACCCGGCGCTACGCGCCGTCGCCATCGGCTTGTTTGCGGGAGCGTACGTGTTCGGCGCCAGGGACAACGTCGGGCACTTCGTCGGCGAGCTGCGTCGCGGCCAGTGGCGCTTCAACATCGACCTGCTGATGGTGGTGGCCGCCAGCGGCGCGGCGGTGCTGGGCAACTGGGCCGAAGGGGCCCTCCTGCTTTTCCTCTTCAGTCTTGGCCACGCGATGGAGCACTACGCGCTGGGGCGCGCGAGGGCGGCCATCAGCGCGCTCGCGGAGCTGGCCCCGTCTCGCGCGACCGTACTCCATACCGAGGCGGGCGTGCCGCACGAAGTCAGCGTCCCCATCGGCGAAGTGCGTGCCGGCGACCTGGTCGTCGTGAAACCGGCGGAACGAATCCCGGTCGACGGCACCGTGCGTCAGGGGCAGTCGGCGGTGAACCAGGCGCCGATTACCGGGGAGAGTGTGCCGGTGGAGAAACGCGCCGGTGAAGTAGTGTTCGCCGGCACGGTGAACGGGG
>CAZVDJ010000266.1:0-6253 GCA_964626245.1 uncultured Gemmatimonadaceae bacterium | reverse complement strand
GGCTTCGACGACTACGTCGCCAAGCCCATCCTCGACGAGTCGATCCTCCTGGGCGCCATCGCTCGCGGCCTGGAGGGGGCCGGGGCGCGTTAGGCGAGGTGGCCTTCGAGACCCGACGCATCGCCACGCCGGCCGGCGGCACGGCCCTGCCCGTGCTCGACCGCGTGCTGGTGGTGGAGGATGATGACCTCACCGCCTCGATCGTGGTCGCGGCCATCAACGACGGCGCGCGGCTGGAAGACGAACGCGCGCGCTTCGTGGCCGATCGTGTCGCCACGCTGGCCCACGCGCGCGAGGCGCTGCGCCAGACGGCCTATGCCGCCGTGCTCCTGGACCTCCACCTGCCCGACAGCGACGGGCTCGACGCGCTGCGCGTCCTGCTCGACGACGGCGCGTCCTCGGCGATCATCGTCTTCACCGCGCGGGACGACTCTGCCACCGCGCTCGAGGCGTTGCACCTGGGGGCCCAGGACTACCTGTTCAAGGGGCGGGTCGACGCCACCCTGATCCTGCGCTCGCTGCTGTACTCGGTCAACCGGCACCGGGCCGAGGCGCAATTGCGCCGCGCCCACCAGATGGAAGCGCTGGGGCGCCTGGCGGGGAGCGTGGCGCACGACTTCAACAACCTGCTCACCATCGTCATCGGCAACGCCGAGGCGCTGGAGCGCGGCCTCATCCCGCCGGACGAGGTGCACGCCGCCATCTCCGAGGTGCGCGAGGCCGCGCAGCGGGCCGCGCAACTGACGCAGCGCCTGCTGGCCGTGGGCCGCCAGCAGCAACTGCGTCCCGCGGTGGTCGACCTGGCCGGCGTGGTGCGCGACCTGGAGCCGGTGCTGCGCCGCCTGGTGGGGAGCCACGTGACGTTGTCGGTGGTCGCCGAGCCGGGACATGGCCACGTGCGCGTCGATCCGACGCAAGTGGAACAGCTCCTCCTCAACCTCGTCCTCAACGCACGCGAGGCGGTCCCCTCGGGCGGCCGCGTGGCCATCGCGGTGGGGCCGGTGGAGCCGCGCGACGACGCGCACTGGCACCCGCGCCCGCGTCCCGGGCGCTACCTGGGACTCTCGGTGCGTGACGACGGGAGCGGGATTGCGCCCGAGGTGCTGGCCCGCCTGTACGACCCGTTCGTCTCCACCAAGGCCGCGGGGCCGGGGAGCGGGCTCGGGCTCTCCATCGTCTTCGGGATCGTGCAGCAAAGCGAAGGGGCGATCCGCTGCGAGACGGCGTTAGGCAGGGGCACCACCTTCACCGTCGCCTTCCCCATGGCGTCGATCGAGGTTCCGGCTCCCGCGCCCGTTCCCGACCCGCACCTCCCCGCCGGAGGCGAGGTGATCCTCCTTGTCGACGACGAGGCGCTGGTGCGCGCCCTGACGCGACGTGTCCTGGAACGGCACGGCTACATCGTCATCGAGGCCGCGACCGGCGAGCAGGCGTTGGCGCGCTTCGATGCCGATGGCCCCGATGTGGATCTCGTGCTCACCGACATCGTGATGCCCGGCCTGCGCGGACCCGAGCTGGTCCAGGAGCTCGAACGGCGGCGTCCCGGCCTCCCGATCCTCTTCATGTCCGGCTATGCCGACGACGAGCTGATGCGCCGCGGCGCCCTGCCCGAGCGCGCACGGTTGCTCAAGAAGCCCTTCACGCAGGACGAGCTGCTGTCCGAAGTGCGCGACCGCCTCGTGGCGGGGGGAAGGGCGCCCGCGACCGCCTGAGCCGCGCGCACGCGGGGCCGCCGGGTGACTCCGGTCAACACCGGTCGCGCGTGCCTAACGGCGCCGGCCCATGTGCAGGGCGATGCCGCCCAGCAGGTAGTCGCGCCGCCGCTCCACCTCGAAGCCGGCCGCGCGCATCGACGCCGAGAAGGCGTCAGCCGTGACGTAGTGGCGAATGGAGCGGGCGATGTAGTTGTAGATCACCGGCGAACGGTGCCACCACCACCCCACGGCGCTCCCCGCCAGGTGCAGGTACGCCAGCAGGACGGCCCGCCACGGTGCCAGCGCCGGGCGGTAGAAGTCCAGCGTGAGCAGCACGCCGCCGGGCCGCAGCACCCGATGCAGCTCGGCGAGCGCCTCGTCGTGGCGCGGAACGTTGCGCAACGCATAGCCACCGAGCACCACGTCGACCGACGCACGCTCCAGCGCCAGCTGCGTCAGGTCGCCGGTGGCGAAGCGCACGCGGCCGGCATCGGCCTCGGCCACGCGCCCCCGGGCCCGCTCGATCATCGCGGACGCCGCATCCACGCCCAGCACCATGGCACCCGGACGAGCCGCCGCCGCGGACAGCGCCAGGTCACCGGTCCCGCACGCCACGTCCAGCACGCACCGGACCTCGCCATGCTCGACGGCCAGCCATCGCAGGAGTTCTTCCTTCCAGCGCGCGTCCATCCCGAACGAGAAGAGGCGCGTGAAGGCGTCGTAGCGCGGCGCGATGTGCTCGAACATCGGCGTCACGAACGCCTGCTTCCGCGCCGGGTCGGTCAGCTGCGCCACCACGTCCAGCGCTCCGAGTTCCCGGGCACTCGGCAGTCGCGACCGTGCGGAGTTCCCAGCCTCGCCGTCTGGCCTCGCCGCCCGGGCCGCCTCCGGGGGGAGGGGCGACGACGATGGGGAGGGGGAGGGGGAGGGGGGCGTTGAGCCGGCGTCGGATGCAGGTGTCAGGGTGAGCCCTCAGGGGTGGATCCGGCCACGCGAGGTGACGGCAGCCGGGATCGCGGTGAGTCGTGCGCGGCGTCGGGTACGTCGAGGCGAGTAGTTTATCTTGCGTTCCGCTGGCCCAAAGGGATGGCGGTGCGCTGCTGGCATTCGCCGGCCGTGTCCATGCCCGCCCTTGCCTCGCTGACCCTACCCGACCGCTCACGAGCTGCCAACCGGCCCATGCCCATCGGTGACCTGCCCCCCACCGGGTGGAGCGCGAACGCGACGGATCGTGCTGCTGGCGGCGAAAGCGCGACCGGCACGCTCCCGGCCGAGCAGCTGGCCAGCGAGGCGCTGCTGGAGTCGGACACGGCGATGTGGGCGGTGGTCTTTGCCGGCGGGATCGGGTCACGCTTCTGGCCACTCTCCTCCCCGCAGCGCCCCAAGCAGCTGCTGCGCCTGGTGGACGACCGTCCCCTCATCGCCGACACGGTGATGCGGCTGCACCCGCTGGTGCCTGCCGAGCGCACGCTGGTCGTCACCTCTGCCGACATCGCGGCGGCGATCCACGCCGCCATTCCCGAGGTGCCGGCGGGCAACATGCTGGTGGAACCGCGCCCGTTAGGCACGGCCGCGGCGCTGGCGTGGGGGGCGCGCGAGGTGGCCAACCGGGCGGGCCCGCATGCCCTGGTGTGCGCGCTGCACGCCGACCTGGCCGTCGCCTTTCCCGATGCCTTCCGGCACACGCTGCGACAGGGAGGGGCAGTGGCGGCGCGCGAGGAGCTCATCGTCGCCGTGGGCGTGCGCGCCAGTCGTCCCGAGACCGGCTTCGGCTACCTCGTCGTGGGCGCGCCGCTGTCGATCGACTTTCCGGTCGCCGCGGGCGGGCCCGCCCTCGTGGAGCGTTTCGTCGAGAAGCCCGACGCGGAGGCGGCAGCCGCGCTGTGCGGCGACGGCGCATTGTGGCATTCGGGCGTCGCCATCGCGCGCACCAACGTCCTGCTGGACGCACTCGCCGCGCAGACGCCCGAGGTGGCGCCGCTGCTGCAGGCCCCCGACCTGGGCCACCACGCGTCGTTCGCCGAGGCGGTGCGCTACGTGTCGTTGGAGCGCGGACTGTTCGAGCGCCTGGCGCGCATGGCGGTCATCCCGGGCGACTTCGGCTGGGATGACGTGGGCACGTGGGCCTCGCTCAAGCGGGCGCGCGACCTGGACGATGACGGCAACGGGGCGATCGGTGACGTGCACTTCGTCGACTGCGCGGGCAACGTCGTGCACGCCGAGGGGGCGTCGGTCGTGCTGTACGGTGTGGAGGGGCTGCTCGTCGTGTCGTTGCCGGGCAATACGTTCGTGACCACGCTGGAGAAGGCCGCCGAGCTGCGTCCGTTGCTCGACCAGCTTCCCGAGGGGGCGCGCGCCCCGGCGGCGCCCCCTCCGTCCACCACGACCTGACGCGGCGGCCGGTCGCCCGCGACGACCCGGCGCGGCGGCCCGTCGCCCGCGACGACCCGGCGCAGGACGCCTAACGCATCCGGGCCAGCTCCGCCTCTGCCGCCAGGTAGCCGAAGCTCGCCCACTGCGCGCGCGCACTGGTGATGCGGCGGAACACCTGCTCCGCCCGGTCGCGCCGTCCGTTGTACAGGTGCCAGTTCCCCACGCCGTAGGCCGTGGTGATGTCGTCCAGCCCGCCGTCGCTCCCGAACTCCTTCAGCAGGTCCCCCTCGGACAGCTCGCCCTTGTACAACAGCAGCAGGCGGTGGTACGAGCCATTCTCGATGACGTCCAGTCCGCGATGGATCGGTGCCAGCACCTGTTGCGCCTCGCGGGTGCGTCCCAGTCGGCGCAGCGTCATGTAGAGCCAGTGACTGCTGGCCACCAGCATGTCCGGGTTGTTGCGCGAGGCGGCGACGTCCTCCTGGTAGAAGGGCAGCGCCTTGTCGAAGTCGCCGGACAGGTAGTAGGCCAGCGCCAGGTGATAGCGGATGTTTCCCTTGAGGGTGCTGGTGGGGATGTTCCGCGCGTTCGGCTGACCGTCGGGTTCCACCTCGTCGGGACGGTCGCGGGTGAGTTCGTAGGCGCGCTGCAGGTCGGCGACCGCCCGGTCCAGCTGGCGCGTGGAGATGTAGCGATGCCCCCGGTGCCGGTACATGCGGGCGTCGGCCGGGTGTCTGGCGATGCCGTCGCTGAAGATGCGGATGGCGTCGTGGAAGCGGCCGGGATAGGCCGTGCGCCGGCCGTACCAGATGATGGAGTCCGCGTCGTTGGGGGTATGCTGCCACGCACGGCGCGCCTCGGCCAGTTGCGCCTCCATGCGCTGCAGTGTTGCGGCTGGCGGAATGGTCCGTGACAGCGGCTCACCGGCCAGGGAGATCGCCTCCACCACGCGCTCCCCGGCGGGCCCGTTCAGGTGCCGCTCGAAGAAGGCGACCAGGCGCTCGTGGAAGTCCTCGAAGTCGCGGGCGCTCGCCGTGGGGATGCCATGCCCGCCGGCGGCGTAGTTCACCCAGGTCACGTCCTTCCCCAGCCGTCGCAAGGCGTAGAACATCTCGCGCGTGTTGTCGGCCGGCACGTTGCTGTCCAGCGCCCCCGTCATGAGGAGGAGCGGCGTGGTGATGCGGTCGGCGAACATCACCGCGGAGTGCGCCACGTACTTCTGCGGCTGCTGCCAGAGCGTGGCCCCCAGGCGGTCCTGGCTCTTCTCGGCCGCGTGCACGTTGCGGACGCCGAGCCGCGGCGAGTCGGTGTAGAAGGAGATGATGTCCACCTTGCCCGAGATGTTCACCGCCGCGCGGAAGCGCTTGGTCTGCGTGATGAGGAGGTTGGTGGCGTACCCGCCATAGCTCGTCCCGAACACGCCGAGCCGCGCGGAGTCCGCGATGCCGAGGTCGATCAGGTGGTTGGCGGCGGCAGTCACCCCCTTGGCCCACGCCTCCCCGGGGAAGCCGACCTCGAAGCCCACCGACGGCTTCACCACCACGAAGCCGCGCCCGGTGAGCACGTTGATCGTCGCGTCAAAGGTGTCGTCGAAGAACTCCTCGTAGACGTTGAACAGCGTGGGATAGCGCTTGCCGGCCTCGAAGTCGGCCGGCAGGTACGCCACGCCAAAGCGCGTCACCCCGTCCAGGTCGCGGTAGCGCAACAGGCGCGTGGAGGCCAGGGCGCGGTTGGCCAACTGCGGATTGCTGTTGGTGAGCCGGCGCTCGCCCTGCATGGCGGCATCGGCGGCGAACAGCTCGGCCGGCCGGTTGCCGCTGGCGGCCCCGTACACGATCACGTTCCCGGCCCGGGCCACGCGCACGCCCGAGTAGAGCCGTGCGTCGCTCACCAGGGCCTGCATGGTGCCGTTGGTCCGGTCGTAGCGCGACACGCCACGCGCCCACTCCGTGCGGCTCGAGACCGTGAAGTAGAGCTGCCGCCCGTCCGCGCTCCATCCGGCCGGCGTGTAGCGCGGCCCCGTGGTGGAGTCGCCCGTCGCTACCACGAGCGTGCGCGGGCCGCCGTCGGCCGGGGCGAGCCAGAGCCCCTGGCGGTTCGAGAGCAGCAGCGCGTCTCCGGTGGGTGACCATCGCACGACGGTGAAGCGCTCGTTGGCGCGCGCGCTGCGTGCCGCCGCGCTGGTG
>CAZVDJ010000265.1:0-6263 GCA_964626245.1 uncultured Gemmatimonadaceae bacterium | reverse complement strand
GGCCGGCGTTGTCTGCACCATCTGCGATGTGACCGGCGAGCGCGAGGAGCGCGCCGAGCTCGAGCGGCAGGCGCTCGTCGCGCGCCGCACCGACGACGCCGTGATCATCACGGACGGCGACGGGCGCATCGAGTGGGTGAACCGCGCGATGCTCGCGCTCTCCGGGCATACCATGGATGCGCTGCTGGGACGTCGTCCCGGCGACGTGCTGCAGGGGCCCGAGACCGATCCCGACACCGTCGCCGAGATGGGCGCGTCGCTCGCGCGCGGTGCGGGATGGCACGGCGAGGTGCTGAACTATCGCGCCGACGGCACCTCCTACTGGGCCGAGCTCTCCATCTCGCCGGCGCACGACGTGACCGGGCGTGTCACGCACTACGTGGCCATTGCCCACGACATCTCCGAACGCCGGGCCGAGGCGCGCCGGCTGTTTCACCTGTCGACCGCGGTGGCGGCGTCGGTGGATGGCGTCGCGATCCTCGACTCCTTCCAGGACTTCCGCTTCGTGAACGATGCCTTTGCGCGCATGCTGGGCGTGGAGTCGGGAGAGCCGCTGGTGGGGACGTCGTGGCGATCGCTCTACGATCGCGAGACGGTGCAGCGCTTCGACGTGGAGATCGTGCACCACCTCTACCTGCACGACCGCTGGCAGGGGGAGATCACCGCCCGCCGCCGCGACGGGACGACCTTTCCGCAGGAGCTCTCGGCCACGATGCTCAGCGGGGGCGGGATCGTCCTCGTGGTGCGCGACGTCTCCGACCGCAAGTCGGCGGAGGCGGAGCAGGTGCGCCTGACGGCGATCCTCGAGGCGACGCCCGACCTCATCGCGATCGCCACCGTGGACGGCGACGTCCCCTACCTCAACGCAGCTGGCCGGCGCATGCTGGGCGTCGCGGCCGACGCGCACCCCACGCTGCCGGCGATGTTTCCCGAGTGGGCGCTGCGCGAGGTGGAGCGCGTGGGGATCCCCTTCGCCGTGGAATACGGGGCGTGGAACGGGGAGACGGCGCTGCTGGGGCGCGACGGGCGCGAGATCCCGGTGTCACAGGTGATCATCGCGCACAAGAACGCCCGCGGCGAGGTGGAGCACCTGTCGACCATCATGCGCGACATCACCGAGCGCAAGGAAGCCGAGGATGCGTTGCGCCGCATGTCGCTGTGCGACCAGCTCACGGGGCTGTACAACCGCCGCGGCTTCTTCATGCTGGCGCAGCAGCACCTGAACGTGGCGCGCACGGCGCCCGGGCATGCCATCCTGCTCTACTTCGACCTCAACGACTTCAAGGTGATCAACGACACGCACGGCCACGCCACGGGCGACGAGGCGCTGCGCGAGGTGGCGTTGATCCTGGGCGAGACGTTCCGCGATTCGGACCTGTGCGGCCGCCTGGGCGGTGACGAGTTCGTGGCGCTGGCGGTGAACTGCCTGGACCCGACCGGCGATGTCCTGCTCCGGCGCCTGGACGAGCGGCTGGCGGCGCACAATGCCCGCCCCGGCCGGCAGTTCACCCTGTCGATCGCGCGCGGGCTGGTCACCTTCGACCCCGACAACCCCAAGAGCCTGCAGCAGATGCTGGACCAGGCCGACGCGCGCCTGTACGAGGACAAGCGCGGCCGCAAGGGAACGCGTTAGGCGCTGGACGGGGCCGGGGGGAGGCCGGGAGGCGTAGCGGCGGGCGCCGCGCGCCGCGCCCGGGCCACCTTCCGCACCAGCATCGCCGGGAGGATCACCATCGCCGCCAGCGTCCCCGCCAGCGTTCCTCCCGCGGTGGCCAGCGCGATGGCGCCGAAGAGCGAGTCGGTCTTCTCGCCGATGGCCAGCGGGAGGAGCGACGCCAGCGAGGCCAGCGTCACCAGGACGATCATCCCGGCGCGGTCCACCGAGGCGCGCAGCGTGCGCAACGGCGTGAGGCGATGCAGCTGGCGATTGACCGTCCCGGCGCGCCGCCGGACCAGCGCCGCGTCGATGAGGAGGATGGCCTGGTGCACCGCCAGCCCCACCACCAGGATCACCCCCACCGCCGCCTCTCGCGTGAAGGCGGCACCGGCCAGCCAGAACGCCGCGACCACGCCGCCCAGTGCCACGGGGAGCGACAGGAAGACCATCGCCGCTCCCCACACCGAATCGAAGACGAGCGCCACCGCCAGCAGCACGAGCGTGACGCCGACCGCGAAGACGAGCCACAGCCCCTGCTCGCTCTCGTCAGGCTCGAAAAAGCCGAACCCCGCGTCGGCCACCGAGTAGCCGGGCGGGACGCTGATGGACTTCATGAAGGCATCGTGCGTGCGCTGCGCCAGCCGGTTGGGGCCGCGGAACTCGTACGCCACGATGCGCACGTACTGCTGGTCCTCGCGCGAGATGGTGCTCAGCGCCTCGCGCTCGTCCACGTGCGACAGCGAGGCGATCGTGGCCGGTGCGCCCGAGGGCGTCGGCACGACGGCATCGCGCAGCTCGTCGAGCGACCGGTCGCGTGCCCCCTTGGCCTTCACCGTCACCGGGACCTCGTCGCCGTCGATCTCCAGGAGTTGCCGCCCCACCGGCCCGCGCACCTCGCGCGCGACTGCGCCCGCGAAGTCGGCGGCGGTGATGCCGTACCGCTGCAGCGCCTCGCGATCGGGCTCGATGGTCACCGCGTAGGCGCGCCCGCTGGAAAAGAACGACGAGGCGTTGATGTCCACGTCGCGCACGCGCGGAATCCGTTCCAGCCGCTCCTTGAGGTCAACGGCCAGCCGCTCCACGCCGCTGAACGAATAGCCCAGCACCTTGATGCGGTAGTTGGCGGACGACACCGCCCCGCCGCCTGACGAGAAGCCCGGCCCCTGCCCGCGCACCGAGATCGACGCCCCGCCGATGAAGACGGCGCGCTGCGTGAGCGCCTCCTCCAGCTGCTGGGGAATGGCGGTGTATTCCGCGTCCCGGCGAAAGAGGACGCGCATTCCCGCGCCGGCCGTTCCGTAGCTTTGCGATGTCACCTGCTCCACTCCGGGACGCCCCACCACCTGCTGCTCCAGCTCACGCATCGCCGCGTCAAGCGACGCCGGGTCGGAACCGCGCGGGAAGTTGATGAAGGCCGACAAGGTGGTGCGCTGCTCGCCAAAGCCGGAGAACGAGAAGCGCGGCACCTTCTTGATGAACCCCCACGTCAGGACGCCGAGCACTGCCACCGTGAGGGTGAGCGTGGCCCAGCGCCAGCGCATGACCCCCAGCACCATGCGGGCGTACACTCGGCGAGCGCGGGGGAACGATGCCTCGTGCACCTTGTGCCCGCGCGCCAGCGCCGGGATCATCACCACCGACGCCACCAGCGACCACCCCAACGCGATCGTGAAGGCAGCGGCGAACGGGGTGAAGGCGGCACGCGCATTCCCCTGCAGGTACAGGAAGGGGAAGAGGACCACCGCGGTGGTGAGCGTGGCGCCGGTGACCGCGGGGGCGATGGCGCGCGCGATGCGCGCGCGCTCGTCAGGCGTGTCGGCCACCGTCCCCAGGCGGTCCATCACGATCAGCCCGTCCTGCACCAGGATCCCGATCCCCATGGCCAGCCCCGCCAGCGTGAGCAGGTTGGCGGGGATCTCCAGCAGGAAGAGGCAGAGCGCCGTCCCGGCCACCGACACCGACGCCGAGAGCATCACCAGCCCCGTGCCGCGCCAATCGCGCAGGAGCGCCAGCAACACGACGAGCACCAGGACGAAGGCGATGGCGCCGCGGATCAGGAGGTCTTTCAGCTGGCGGGCGAGTTCCACCGAGTCGTCGTAGACCACCTTGAGCCCGACCGCAGTCGGGAGGCGGCGTTCGACCTCGTCCAGCGCCTCCTTCACGGCCGCCGCCGTCTTGATCGCGTCGGCCCCGGCCAGGCGCGACACCGAGATGGCGATCGCCGGCTGCCCGTTGATGCGGAAGAACATCCCGCGCGTGTCCTCCTCGGGGCGCACGCTGGCCAGCGTCCCCAGCGCAAACGGCTTCTCCCCCTGTCCCATGATGGGGAGGTTGCCCAGCGCCTCGATCGCCTCGGGCTGGTCGCGCAGCACCACCGGCCGCTCCGTGGCGCCGCGTTGCTCCTTTCCCAGCGCCTGGACCACCCGCGCCCCGCTGATCGCCGTGCCTAACGCCTGCGGCGAGATCCCCAGCTGGCGCAGCAGGGCGGGGTCGTACGTCACGGCGACTCCCGGCTCCGTCCCCCCCTGCACGGAGATGTTGCCCACCCCGGGCACCGCGCTCAGCCTCGGCTCCACCTGCTCGTCGGCGATGGCCTGGAGTGTTCCCGCCGTGTACGGACCGGAGATGGTGAGGGTGAGCAGGTCCTCTTCCGACAGCTCCTCCGGCACGTAGTTGCTCACCCGCGGCGCCGTGACGCCCGGGGGAAAGTCGGGGCGCAGCAGCTCCATCCGTTCCAGGATCGAGAGCCGCGCGATCTGCACGTCGGCGGTAGGCTCCAGCTCCACCGTGATGCGCGACCCGTCGCCGCTCGATTCCGACCGCGTGCGCCGCACCCCGCGCACGGACTGGATCGCCGACTCGATGGGCGAGGTGACGTACATCTCCACCAGCTCCGCTGACGCGCCCGTCCAGGTCGACTGGATCGTGAGGCGCGGCAGTTCGATCGAGGTGCGCGTGGCCAGCGGGAGGCGGGTGAACGCGACGACTCCCGCCAGCAGCAAGGTGATGGCGACCGACCAGGTGACGGCAGGGCGGGAGACGGCGGCGCGGATCATTCTCGAGACGGGAGACGGGAGACGGGAGACGGGAGGTGCTGCCGTCTCCGCTCGGCGCGCGTCTCCAGCACGGCGTAGGCGGTGGGGAGGAGGAAGAAAGTCACCAGCAGCGCCGTCACGCTCCCGCCGATCACGCCGGCGGCGAGCGGCTGGTACAGGGCGCCGCCGCTCCCCAGCCCGAGGATGAGCGGCAGCACGCCGGTGATCGTGGTGATGTTCGTCATCGCGATGGCGCGCAGGCGTTGCCGGCCGCCGGCGATCACGGCGTCTTCCACCGACAGCCCCTTCTCCCGGAAGCGGCGGATGGCGTCGAGCTTCACCACCGCCTCGTTGTCCGCCATCCCGATCATCACCACGATCCCGATCAGCGCCACGGCGTTGATCGACTGGCCGGTGATCCAGAGGAAGAGGATCCCCCCAACCGCCGCCAGCGGCACCGTGAGCATCACCACCAGCGGCACCGTGAACGAGGCGAACTCGCCCGCCAGCACCAGGAAGACGAGCGCCACCGAGAGCCACGCCACCAGGGTGAGCTCGCGCGTCGTGCGCTCCTGCTCGGCGTTGGCGCCGGAAATCTCCCATGTGACGCCACTGGGCAGCTGCACGCTGGCCATCGCCGAGCGTACCGCCTCCGCGGCGCTGGCCGTGCCGCCTTCCTCGATGAGCCCTTCCACCACCGACACGGGGCGCTGTCCCACGCGTACCACCTCGATCGGCGCCTGCCGCTCCTTCGCCTCCACGAGCTGCGCGATCGGGATCCCCTGGACCGGCGTGGCCATCGCCTGCTGCAGGTCCTCGTTGGCCATTCCCGCCAGCCGCACCGAGATCGGGGTGCGGCGGTCGGTTTCCCGGAAGTCGCTCGACTCCACCCCGCCCAGTCCCCCCGCCAGGGCGTTGGCGACCGCGTCCACCGAGATCCCGCGCTCCGCCAGCAGCTCGCGCCGAAGCGAGATCTCCACCACCGGCTGCGTTCCTCCGTTGGGGTCGCGCACGTCGGCCAGCGTGGTGATCCCTTGCAGCCGCACACGCGCGCTATCGGCCCAGCGCGACGCCTCGTCCAGCGTGCGCGCGCTCATCTCCACGCGCACCAGCCGTCCCTCGCGCCCAATCAGCGACCCGAACTCCGACTGACCCGCCAGGTCGAGCGCGAGCGCCCCTTCCGCCAGGTCGGGGAGCGAGACGCGCAGCCTCTCGGCGAATCGCGCCGCCGGCATCCCCTCGGGGACGGGGATGAGGAGCTGCGCCGTGGCCGACGATCCCGGCTCCGCTCCCGCCAGGATCTCCTCGTCCGTGGCGATCCCCACGCGCGAGTAGATCCCCGTCGCCCCCAACGTGCGCGCCGCCTGCTCGATGCGCGCCACCTGGCTCGTCGTCGCCTCGATCGCCGTCCCTTCCGGCAGGTGCACGGAAGCCACGACCATCCCTTCGTCCACCTGCGGCAGGATTTCCCGCGGCATCCGTCCGATCACCCAGATCGTGAAGACCGTCGCCGCGATCGCGATGGCGAATACTGGCCCCGGCCGCCGCAGCGACCAGCGCATCTGCCGCGC
>CAZVDJ010000264.1:0-6265 GCA_964626245.1 uncultured Gemmatimonadaceae bacterium | reverse complement strand
TGATGCGGGGATTCCGCGTGGCCTCTGGTCATCGGTGGGAGGTGGCGAGTCCGGCTGGGCGCAGCCAGACCCCGTCGACACCAACCTGGTCTGGAGCAGCGCGTCCGGCTTTGGTTCGGTTGGGGGCATCGTCTCGCGCTACGACACGCGCACGCGCGTCTCGGCATCGGTGGAAGTCTGGCCGCAGGGGACGATCGGGCACTCGGCCGATGAGGTGAAGTACCGCTTCGTGTGGACCTTCCCGGTGCACATCTCCCCGCACGACCACAACCGCCTTTACGTGGGGTCGCAGCACGTGCACGCGACCACCGATGGTGGCCGCAGCTGGGCCGTCATCTCACCCGACCTGTCGCGCAACGATCGCTCGCGCATGGTCCGGTCCGGCGGGCTCACGCCGGACAACATCGGCGTGGAGTACTCGGGGGTGGTCTTCGCGATCAACGAGTCGCGGCTGCGCCGGGGCCTCATCTACGCGGGCACCAACGATGGAAAGCTGCACGTGACGCGCGACGGCGGCGCCACGTGGACCGACCTCACCGCCAACCTGCCCAATGCGCCGTTCTGGGGGACGATCTCCAACATCGAGGCCTCGCGCTTCGACGAGGGGACCGCCTACCTCTCCATCGACGCGCACCAGTCGAACAACCGCGACCCCTTCATCTACAAGACCACGGATTTCGGGCGGACGTGGACCCCCATCGTCACCGGGATCCCCAGGTCGCCGCTCTCGTACGTGCACGTGGTGCGCGAGGACCCGGTGCGCCGCGGGTTGCTCTACGCCGGGACGGAGAACGGTGTCTACGTCTCCTTCAACGACGGCGCCACCTGGCAGCCGCTGCAGAACAACCTGCCGCACGCCCCCGTCTACTGGATCGAGGTGCAACCGCGGTTCAACGACCTGGTCATCGCCACCTACGGTCGCGGCTTCTGGATCCTCGACGACATCACGCCGCTTCGCACCCTGGCCGCGGAGGTCACGGCGAAGGAGGCGCACCTCTTCGCGCCGCGCGAGGCGTGGCGCTTCCTCCCGGTCGAGGCGCCATTCTTCGACTTCGATGACCCGGTGACCGGGGCCAATCCCACCTACGGTGCATCGCTGCATTACTGGCTCAAGGCCGATGCCAAGGATTCCGTGCGGATGACCATCGCCGATGCCAGCGGCAAGGTGGTGCGAACACTGGCCTCCATGGGGAAGGCCGGCGTGAACCGGGTGCACTGGGACCTGCGCAACGAGCCTACCGCGCAGGCGAAGCTGCGTGCCGTGAATCCGTATCATCCCGAGACACGCTACGCCGCCACCGGTGTCGCGGCGCCCGGCGTGGGGCGGTTCAGCTGGCTCGTCCTGCCCGGGACCTACACGGTGACGATGACAGCCGGTGCGGTGCGCGAGGTGCAAACGCTCGTCGTGCGAAAGGACCCGGCCTCGGGCGGATCGGTGGACGAACTCCGCCAGCAGGTGGCCATGGCTGAAACCGTGGCGCAGGATCTCGATTCGGTCGTCGCGATGATGAACGCGCTCGAGATCGTGCGCAGCCAGGCGGCGACGATCAAGGCGACCGCCGGCGACGATCCGAAGCTCGCGGATGTGCGGACCCTGGTTGACTCGCTCGACCGCAAGCTGGTCGAGGTGGAGGACCAGCTGTTCCAGACGCGCACCACGGGCCGCGGCCAGGATCTCATCCGGTATCCGTTCAAGCTGGGGGAGCAGCTGGTGTACTTCGGCCAGAGCGTCACCAGATCCGACTACGCCCCGACACAGCCGCACCGGGAGGTGCAAGGCGTGCTCAGGGCGGACCTCGCCCGCGTGCGAGCGCTATACGAGCGCGTCATGCGGACCGATGTGGAGGCGTTCAAGCAGGCCGTGCGTGCCCGCGGGATGATCATCAGCTGAGACGGAGCGCCAGCGCTGCCAGGCGCTGCGCCCAACACCTGAGGTTCGAGTGAGTCACCACGCGGACGGCGGGCTGCCCACGCCCGACCTTGCCACCGTGCGCCTTCGTCTCCGAGCGCCGACGATGGCGGACACCGACGCGATCTTCACCGAGTATGCAGCCGATCGCGAGGTCGTTCGCTACCTCACCTTTGCCCCGCATGTGACAACGTCCACGGTGCAGGAATATCTCGCCTCGCTCCTGCAGCGCTGCCGGGCGGGCCAGGAGCACGCCTGGGCCCTGACCCTTCCGGGCGACGATCGCCTGTTCGGGATGATCGGCGCGCGCCTGCACGGCCACCGCGCCGACATCGGCTACGTGATGGCTCGCCGCTGCTGGAACCGCGGGTACATGACCGAGGCGATTGATGTCGTGACCGACTGGCTGCTCGCGCAGGCGCCGATCTTTCGCGTGTGGGCCGTGTGCGACGTCGAGAACGCGCGCTCGGCGCGCGCGCTCGAGAAGGCGCGCTTCGAGCGCGAGGGAACGTTGCGACGATGGATCATTCACCCCAACGTCTCCGAGGACCCTCGGGACTGCCATGTGTATGCGCGGGTTCGATAGCGGGGTCGGCACGAGCGCCCGCGCGTTCGGGCGGGGGATGTGTGTCGCTGTGGTCCTCGCGCTTGTGCTGAACGCGCTCGCTCCGCCGTCACGCGCCGCAGCGCAGGCTGCCGACCACGCCCTGCTCCCCGCGGGCGCGCCAAACTGCCGAGTGGTGACGCCGCCGGACGCGGCAGGCATCGTCGCGTCGCCGGGCGGGTTCATCCTCGTGCACCCGCGCAACGACGCGCTGGGTGATGGCTACACCGGCTGCAAGGTGCTGTGGGTGGTCGACGTGGACCGCACACCGCGGCTGGCCACGCTCTACTTCGAGCGCGGCACACTCCGGCGCGCCATCGCCCACGACGCGCGTGACCCCTCGGGGGCGCCGGAAGGGGCATGCGCCTTTCCCGAGGGGCGGTCGCTGCTTCCCGACAGCGGGCGGCGCCTGGGGGACGCCGCCTGCCAGGGATTCACGGGGGAGTCGCTCTACGCCTTGCGGCTGCCGACGTGGCCACGCCGCTGCATGGCCACGCCGGAGGCGGCGGTGTGCAAGGCAGATCCGCGTTAGGGACCGCGTGATCCCTGCGCGGCCCGTCCCCCGGGTGCCCCGCACGCGCCAGCGAGGCGCTCAGCTTCGATCGTAGAACGCCGGCGGCTCGATCCCCAGCGCGCGAAGGTACACGTAGCCCTGCGCGCGATGGTGGATCTCGTTGTCGATGGCATACATGAGGAGGCTGTACGTCGGCCCTTCGTACATGCCGAACGCCTTGTCGACCTCCTGCCACTGCTCGCCGCGAATGCGCGGAAAGAGCGCGTCGATGCGCGCGGTCTGGGCGTCCCACTCGGAGAGCGCGGCCTCCTTGGAGAGCTGTCGCGGCTCCCAGGACGTGGTCCAATCCCGCTCCACCATTCCCTTGAGCGATGGCTCGGCGATGGCGAGCAGCTCCTGCACCAGGTGGCCGAAGGGGCGCATCCCCCCCACGGCGAAGGTCTCGAACTGGTCGGCGGGGTACGCCTCGATGACTCGTCGGGTCACGCGACGATGCCCCTGCCAGTGATCGAGCAGCTGCTCCGGGGTGACGACGACGGCGGGAGTGGACACGGAAGACCTCGGTGCGAAGGGGTGTGAAAGAGTGTGAACGCTGCGGATGGACCCCGAGGTTCGGCATTTGTTCGGGGCGCCCAAGATGCTACCGACGCGAGGAGCGCGCAAGGGCTGCTATCTTCTCCGCCACACCAGACGGATGGCGGGGGGTGCCATGTCGACTGCGAACGAGATCGTCCGGCGTGTCGCCGGCTGTGGGCTGTTCCTGCTCGTCGTCGCCGGGTGCGCGCCGCTCATGGGGCGCAGGCCCCGGGGAGGGGGGGCGGGCCTTGCCGACAAGCCGGTCGCCTCGAAGGAGTCGCCGACGGCGCTGCTCGCGGCCGACGGCACGCGCTGCCTGGTGACGGAGGAGAAGTGCCGCAACACCGCACTCGGCGAGCGCGTGTGGTGCTTCTGGAGCTACGACGGCGACCGCCCGGCGACCAGCGAGGGGACGCCGCCAGTTGCAAGCGGCGCACGCCCGGCGGGCGCCACCCCGGTCGAGCGGCGCCCGGCCGCCAGCCGGCGCCCGTCACCTGTGGTCAAGCCGCAGTCGTCGCGCTGACGGGTGATCTACGCGTTCAACGGGGTCACCCCCATCGTGCACCCCTCGGCCTACGTCCACCCGCAGGCGGTGGTGACGGGCCAGGTGGCGATCGGTCGCGATGTCTACATCGGCCCCGGCGCGGCGCTGCGCGGTGACTGGGGCGGCATCGAGGTTGCCGACGGCTGCAACGTGCAGGAGAACTGCACGGTGCACATGTTTCCCGGCGTGACGGTGGTGCTGGAGGAGGGGGCGCACATCGGGCACGGCGCGGTGATCCACGGGGCGCGCATCGGCGCCAACGCGCTGGTGGGGATGAATGCCGTGGTAATGGACAACGCCGTGATCGGCGCCGGCTCCATCGTCGGGGCATTGTGCTTCGTCCCCGCCGAGATGCAGGTGCCGCCGCGATCCATCGTCGTCGGCAACCCGGCCCGGGTGGTGAAGGAGGTGTCGGACGCGATGCTCGACTGGAAGAGCGAGGGGACGGCGCTGTACCAGGCGCTCCCCGCCCAGCTTCACGCCACGTTGCGGCCGGCGGAACCGCTGCGCCACCGGCCCGACGGCTGGGGGATGCGTGACTTCCCGGCCCTGCAGCCGTGGAGCCGCGAGCGCGAGGCCGGTCGTTAGGCGCGGTTAGCGCCGCGCTGCGGCCGCCGGCACGCTTGCCTTGGAGTCCGGCGATCGCCGGTCGTGGGCCCCGTAGGCGGTCCTGGTGCGGGCGTCGTACCAGATGGAGTGCGCGTCGCCCTGCGAGCGCACCGGGTCGCGTCGCAGCACGTGCCCCATTCCCTGCAGCTCGTCCTTGGTTGAATCGGGGATCGCCCCCGCCTCGTAGCGCACCTCGTCGGGGAGCCACTGGTGGTGTACCCGCGGGGCATCCACCGCCGCGCGCAGCGGGAGCCTGAATGCGGTCACTCCCAGCACCACGTCGAGCACGGTGTTGGGAATCGTGCGCCCGCCTGGCGACCCGGTGACCAGGACGAGCTGCCCGTCGCGCGTGACGATGGTGGGCGTCATCGAGGAGAGCATCCGCTTGCCGGGTGCGATGACGTTGGGCGGCGTGCCGATGTCACCGCGTGTGGAGGTGTAGCCGGGTTTCTTGTTGAAGTCCCCCATCTCGTTGTTCAGCAGGAAGCCGGCCCCGCGCACCACCACGCCGGAGCCGTAGCCCCCTTCCAGCGTGTAGGTCACGGCCACGGCATTCCCCTCGGCGTCCACGACCGAGTAGTGGGTGGTCTGCACCGGCTCGTTCGGCGTGACGAGCGTCCCGCCCAGCGCCACCGAACTCGACGCGCGCATCGGGTCGATGCCGCGGGCCAGCGAGTCGGCGTACGCCTTGGCGATGAGCCGGTCCACCGGGATCGGCCCGAAGTCGGGGTCGCCGAGGTGCCGCGCCCGGTCCAGGTAGGCGCGCCGCGCCGCCTCGATGCGCAGGTGCAGGTAGTCGGTGCTGGTGCGCGCAAACCGCTCCGCGCCTAACGCCTCGAGCTGGTTGAGCACCTGCAGCAGGACCGTGCCGCCCGAGCTTGGGGGTGGCATGGCGATGAGCTCGTATCCCAGGTAGCTCCCCCGCAACGGCTGGCGCTCCACGGCGCGATACTCCGCCAGGTCGCGCTTGGTGATCGCGCCGCCGTGCGCGCGCATCTGCGCGTCGAGCGAATCGGCGATCCACCCGGTGTAGAAGGCGTCGGCGCCGCCATCGGCGATGGCCTGCAGGGCACGCCCCAGGTCCGGCAGGCGCAACCGGTCGCCCGCACGCCATGGCCTGCCGCCCGGCTTGCCGTACGCCGCCACCGTCGAGGGAAACGGCGCAAGGCTGGTGCGCAGCTGCTCGTTCAGCTCCTCGGCCAGGGCGCGCGACAGGGGGAACCCGCGCGTCGCCAGCTGCGCGGCGGGACGCACGACGTCGCGCCAGGGCAGCTTGCCGAGCTTCCCGTGAGCCAGCGCCATCCCGCGCACCGTCCCGGGAACACCGGGGGCCAGCCAGCCGCTGTCGGTCCGCGCGTAGGCGATGCTCCCGTCGGCGCCGAGCATCATGGTGGCGGTGGCGGAGAGGGGCGCCTTCTCGCGGAAGTCGAAGGTGGTGGCCTCGCCGCTGGCGGCGCGAAAGACCATGAAGCCGCCGCCGCCGATGTTCCCGGCCGTCGGATGCGTCAC
>CAZVDJ010000263.1:0-6291 GCA_964626245.1 uncultured Gemmatimonadaceae bacterium | reverse complement strand
ACGTCCATAAGACGCGCCGCCCGTGGCAATCTAGCATCCCGTCGTCCCGCGCCCCATCAGCACACGGGGCGCCTCGCCGCGCCATGAAACGGTCGCTCGCCGAGGCCTTCATCTCGGGCGCCCTGTCCCTGCCCTCCCTGAACGCCCTGACGCAGGTCGTGGCCGTGGCGCCGGGCCGGTGGGACGAGCCGCCGCTGCAAGCCGCAGCGCGCTCCCGCGCCTGCGCGTACTATTCCGGGCCGTCGCCTGCCTCGGGTCCTCTGGTGCTCCGCTATCCTCGGGATTGCGGTCCCGAACCACTCCCCTCGAGAGTCCACCCATGCTGAATCGTCGCGCGTGGCTTCGCACGGCCGCCGGCTCCGGCGCCGCTCTCGTCCTTGGTCCGCGGCTGTTGCAGGCCATGGAACCGAGCGTTGCCGGTTCGTTCCTGGCGCAGGGTACGCTGCTCAGGAAGGCCATTCCCTCCAGCGGGGAGATGCTGCCGGTCATCGGCCTCGGAAGTTCGGCCACCTTCTCGTCCGTTGCCCGCAGCGAGGACATCACCGCGCTCAAGGAAGTCTTCCGCGCGATGGTCGATCGCGGGGCGACGCTGTTCGACACCGCCCCCAGCTATGGCGCGTCCGAGCAGGTGGCGGGGCAGATCGTCAACGAGCTCGGGATCGCCGACAAGTTCTTCTGGGCGACCAAGCTCAACGTCGCGTCGCGCGGGGCCGGCGGAAAGGCCGATCCGGCGGCGGCGCGCGCGCAGGTGGAGCAGTCCTTCGCGCGCATCAAGCGCCCCAAGATCGACTTGATCCAGGTGCACAACCTGGCCGATGTGCCCACGCAGCTTCCCATTCTCCAGGAATACAAGAAGCAGGGGCGCGTGCGGTACGTGGGGCTCACCACCACCTCGGACTCGCAGTACGGCGAACTCGTGCAGCTGATGCGGAACGAGTCGTTCGACTTCATCGGAGTCGACTACGCGGCCGACAACCGCGGGGTGGAGGAGCAGATCCTGCCGGTCGCGCAGGAGCGGAAGATCGCCGTGATGGTCTACGTCCCGTTCGGCCGCACGTCGCTCTTCCGTCGCATCGGCGACCGCCCCCTGCCGGACTGGGCGGCGGAGATCGATGCCAAGTCCTGGGCGCAGGTCCTCCTCAAGTTCGTCGTGTCGCACCCGGCCGTGACCGCGGTGACGCCGGCGACGAGCCAGGCGCGGCACATGCTCGACAACATCGGCGGCGGCATCGGGCGCCTGCCCGACGCGGCCATGCGCAAGCGCATCACCGACTTCGTCGACGCGCTTCCTCCCGCGCCGCCCCGCGGCAGCTGACGGGCGCTCCTGCATTCCATCCCACCGGCTCGGCTCGGCGCGGCTCGCGCCATTCCATCCTCGACAACACGAACGACAGCATGAGCGAATCCAACGGGCTGGCGGTCCGCCTGCGCGCGGCGGTGGGCGCGCGCGATGGCGAAGGGGCCGTTCTCCTCTGGTCGACCGCGTACTACTTCCTGGTGCTCTGCGCGTACTACGTCATTCGCCCCATCCGCGACGACATCGGTGCGGCAAGCGGCGCGGAGAACCTCGCGTGGCTCTTCACCGGGACGCTGGCGGGGATGCTGCTGGTCCACCCGCTGTACACCTCGGTGGTCTCGCGCCTGACGAGGCGGCGTTTCGTGTCCTGGGCGTACCGATTCTTCGCGCTCAACCTCGTCGCCTTCTGGGCGATCTTCTCGGTGGCCGATCCCCGGGAGGCGGTCTGGGCGGGGCGCGTCTTCTTCATCTGGACGAGCGTCTTCAACCTCTTCGTCGTCTCCGTCTTCTGGTCGCTCATCACCGACCTCTTTCGTCCCGGGCAGGGGAAGCGGCTCTTCGGCTTCGTGGCCGTGGGCGGAACGTTAGGCGCCATGCTCGGCGCCACGATCACCACGAGCCTCATCGACGTGGTGGGGCGCGTGGGCCTGATGCTGGTGTCGGCCGCCATCCTCGAGCTGGCGGTGCGCGCGGCACACGTGCTGGACCGCCACGAGGGCGAGATGCGGCAGGCGGCGCTGGCCGAGGGAGGTGGGCTGACGTCGGAGTCGGCGCGCGATGCCTCACAGGACGTGATCGGCGGGGGGGTCATGGACGGGATTCGCCACGTCCTCTCGTCGCCGTACCTCTTCGGCATCGCCACGCTGATCCTCTTCTACACCATCTCGTCGACCTTCCTCTATTTCGCGCAGGCCGACATCGTGGCGCGCACGTTTGGTGATGACTCCGCCGAGCGCACGCGCGTCTTCGGCATGATGGACATTGCCGTGAACGCGCTCACGCTCGTGTCGCAGTTGTTCCTGACGGGGCGCGTGATGAAGTGGCTGGGCGTGGGGGTGGCGCTCACCTTCCTCCCCGTGCTCACGATGCTCGGCTTCGGCATCATGGGGGCGGCACCGGTGCTGGGCGTGCTGGTCGCCTTCCAGGTGCTGCGGCGCGCGGGGAACTTTGCCATCCAGCGCCCGGCGCGCGAGGCGCTGTTCACCGTGGTGGCGCGCACGGACAAGTACAAGGCCAAGAACTTCAGCGACACCTTCGTCTACCGCCTGGGCGACCAGGTGGGGGCGTGGTCCTACACGGCGATGGCGGTCTTCGGCCTGGGCGCCTCGGGACTCGCCTTCTCCATGGTCCCGTTCTCGGCGCTATGGGTGGTCCTCACCGTCTGGCTGGGGCGGCAGTTCCTGCAGCTGGAGCGTGGCAGCTCGCAGACGTAGGGCGGCGCTCGGCGCGCATTCCCCGCATTCCCTGCGTCCACCGAGCGCACGCCGCGCGGTTGCGGGTCCTGAAGCCACCACCTAGGCCGACGCTGCGAAGGCGAGCGCCATGCATCCGGCCAGGATGAGCGCGACCCCCACCGTGCGCCCGGTGGTCATGGGCTCGCGCAGGTAGCGCCACCCCAGCGCCACGCCGCCGGCGATGCTCAGCTGTCGCATTCCCAGCACATAGCTGGTCACACCGGTGCGCAGCGCCAGCAGGATGAGCAGGTACGATGCCGTGTTCATGAGCCCGATGGCCGAGATGCTGGGCCACCATGCGCGCCAGGTGCGGGCGACCTCCTGGCGCGGGACGCGCGCCTTGAGCCAGGCGGCATAGCCCACGGCCACGATGAAGGTATACAGGTACATGTAGGCAAACGGCTGCATGCGTGCCACGGCCCGCTTGTCCCACACGGTGAAGATGGCGGAGAAGAAGCCCGCCAGCGTGGCATAGAGCGTCGCGCGGCCGCCCAGCGCGCGCACGAGCCCCTGCAGCGCCTGGCGCCCGCTCCCCTGCAGGTTGAGGGCAATGATCCCCGCCACGATCGCCACGAGCCCCGAGGCGCCCAGTGGGGAGAGGCGCTCACCTAACGAGACCCATCCGGCGAGCGGAAGGAAGACCAGGATGGCGCCACGCGCGATGGGATAGACGAATGACAGGTCGCCGTGCCGGTAGGCGCGCGCGAGCGTGATGTAGGTGGCGGCGACGCCGATCGCCGCCACGCCCGACCACCAGAACGCCTCGCGCAGCGACGGCAGCCCGGGCGCGAAGAAGAGCACGAAGACGGGGGCCAGCAGCGTCACCTCGGCCACCTTGCTGAGCGCGACGACCTCCTGCGTCCCTCCGGCACGCTTGAGCAGGAAGTTCCAGGAGGCGTGCAGCACCGCGGAGAGGAGGACGAGGGCAACGGCGCCGAGCGACATGCGCGGGAATATCGCTGCGCGTCGGCCGTCCGGCAGGGCGAGGCCGGGCGGTTCAACTCGACAGCCGATGCCGGCGCCGGCACATTGCGGGCGCCACGATCGCTCGCCCCGGCCCTCCCATGCGCATGCCCCGAATCGTCACCCTCGTTCTCCTCGCAGCCACCGTTGCGGGCGTGCCACGCGTTGCCCTTGCGCAGGACGCCCCGGCGCGCCCCGTCCGCGCGACATGGTTCGACCTTGGCACGTCGCCGCTCGAGTTGCGGGGACCGGCACGTCCCGGGACCTACGTGGCCGCCGCCGGCCGCAAGGCGATCGCGATGGGGACGGAGGACGGGCGCTTCGAGTTCTGGTCGTGGCCGTACAAGTGGCTGCACGATTTCCAGCTCGCGTTTCGCGTCCCCAAGTACACGGCACCCATCGCCGGCCGCGACGTGGCGCGCTGGGTGAGCGTGCGCCCCGAAGGGGTCACGATCGCGTACGCCTACGAGACGTTCACGGTTCGGCAGACGGTCTTCCCGGCGCTCGACCAGCCGGCCGTCCTGATGCTCCTGGAGGTGGACGCCATCAGGCCCATGGAGATCGTGGCGACCTTCGCCCCCGACATCCACCTGGCGTGGCCGGCCTCGTTAGGTGGGCAGTACCTGGCATGGAATGCTGCGGCGCGCGCCTTCCTGTTCAGCGAGAGCCGGCGCACGGTCAACGCCTTCCTCGGGTCGCCCGCGGTGACCAAGGCGTCGGACGTGCCGGCGCACATGCTCTCGGCGCAACTCCCGCAGCTGGTCATTGGCGTGGGGAACCCCGGGCAGCAGTACACCGAGCCGCGCCTGGGGGAACCGCCGGGCGGCAACGTGAACATCCACGAGGGGTTCATCCCCGTCGTGCTGGCGGGGGGCGAGATGCCGCGGGACTCGGCGCGCGCCCTGTACGAGCGCCTGCTGGCGCCCGGGGCCGCGCGCCGCGAATGGGAGCGTCGCGTGGCGCACTTCGACTCGCTGCGACAGCACACCACCCGCATCCATACCCCGGACACGCTCCTGAACCGCGCGGTCGAGTGGGCCAAGGTCAACCTCGACGAATCGATGGTCTGCAATCCTGACCTTGGGTGCGGGCTCGTGGCCGGCTATGGCCTGTCCGGCGGGGCGAGCGACCGCCCCGGGTTCGGCTGGTTCTTTGGCGGCGATGCGGCGATCAACTCCTTCGGGATGACGGGCGTGGGGCAGCATGCGCTGGTGCGCGACGGCGTGTTCCGCTTCTTCGCCAGGTACCAGCGCGCCGACGGCAAGATCACGCACGAGATCTCGCAGTCCGCCGGCAAGATCGACTGGTTCGGCAAGTACCCCTATCCGTTCTATCACGGCGACACGACACCGTTCTGGGTGCTGGCCTTCGGCGAGTACTGGAAGCAGACGGCCGACACCTCGCTCGTGCGCGAGCTCTGGCCCAACCTGAGGAAAGCGTTCGAGTGGTCTCGCGCCGCCGACAGCGATGGCGATGGGCTGATGGAGAACCCCATCGCCGGCGCAGGCGCGCTGGAGGTCGGCGACCTGCAGGCGGGGATCGTCTCCGACGTGTACCTGAGCGGTGTGTGGGTGGCGGCGCTGGAGCGCTTTGCGCGCATGGCGGAGGCGATGCGCGAGCCGGCGCTGGCCACCGAGGCCCGCCGCATCCGCCAGCGGGCGCTGGCCACGCTGGAACAGATGCTGTGGATGCCCGGGGCCGGGCAGTACGCCTTTGCCATCCTGGAGGGGCGCAAGGTGAACGAGAACCTCACGGCGTGGCCGGCGACGGCGATGGCCTTCGACACCTTCGACCCGGTGCGCGGGGCTGCCATGGCCGCGCGCCTCGCCTCCAACGAGATCCTCACCGACTGGGGGGCGCGCCCGCTGTCGGCGCGCTCGACGCTGTTCGATCCGCTGCACTACAACAATGGTGCAGTCTGGCCGTTCGTGACCGGGTGGGTGGCCCTTGCACAGTACCGCTATCACAACGCGCACGCCGGTCGCCTTGCGCTGGACGCGATCGTGCGCACGGGATTCGACGAGGCGCTGGGCCGCAACCCGGAGGTGATCTCGGGGCGCGTGTACAAGCCGCTGGACACGGCCGTCCCGCACCAGTTCTTCGCCACCTCCATGGTGCTCACGCCGCTGGTGCGCGGCCTCCTGGGGATCGAGGTCGACGCGCCGGCCGGCGTGGTGCGTGTGGCGCCGCACCTCCCCCCCGACTGGGGGAGCGTGCGGGTGGAGGGGCTCAGGGTCGGTGCGGCGTCTCTCACCATGGAGCTGCTGCGGCGAGATGACGGCGTGACCCTTACCGTGCGACGCGAGGGGATCGAGAAGGGGCCGCCCGTGCGGATCGCCTTCGCCCCGGCACTCCCGCTAGGCGCCACCGCCGTGACCGCGCGCGTCGACGGCGCCGCACCGGCGCCGCTCCAGGCCGTGGGCCGGCCGGGCGCGCTGGTGGCCGAGGTACCGGCCGTGCCGCTGGGCGAGGTGGTGCAGCTGGCGGTAGGGTGGGACGGGGGCTGGCAGCTGCAACCCCCGCGGCACGCGGCGCGCGTGGGCGACGCGGTCCTGGTGGTCCCGACCGTCGATCCGG
>CAZVDJ010000262.1:719-6297 GCA_964626245.1 uncultured Gemmatimonadaceae bacterium | reverse complement strand
CCCACCTGCACGCCGGTGCCGAGCACCGCCTGCGGGGACACGATCGCCGTCGGATGTATGCTCGTGCTCATCGATCCCTCAGCATCGCCGACATGTCCGCCTCCGCCGCCGTGACTCCGTCCACCTTGGCCACTCCCTTCATGCGGCACATCGGACCGCGGATCTGCAGCACCTCGAGCTCGAAGCGGAGCTGGTCGCCCGGCCGCACCGGCCGCCGCCAGCGCACGTTATCCAGCGAGGTGAAGTAGACCACCTTGCTCTCGGGATCAGGGACCGTTCCCATCAGCAGGATCCCCCCCACCTGGGCCATCGCCTCGATGATCAGCACCCCAGGCATGATCGGGTGCCCGGGAAAGTGTCCCTGGAAGAAGGGCTCGTTGATCGTGACGTTCTTGATCCCCACGACGCGCTTCCCTTCCTCGTATTCGATCACGCGATCGACCAGCAGGAACGGATAACGATGCGGGAGCACCCGCATGATCTCCTCGATTTCGATCACCTGCGTCTCCTTGCACGCGTTCTCGGTCAGGGCCCGCACCAGCCGGACGGTGCCGGCGTGGCTGGGGCGATGGGCCACCACGCGCGCGCACACGCGCTTGCCCGCGAGCGCCAGGTCGCCCACGCAGTCCAGCGCCTTGTGGCGCACGAACTCGTCAGGCCAGCGCAGCGCATTGTCCACGATCCCGTCCGGTCCCAGCACCAGTGCGTTGTCGGTCGAGCCGCCGCGAATGAGCCCGCGCCCCCGCAGGTACTCCACCTCGTGCGCAAACCCGAACGTGCGCGCGTCCGCGAGCTCCCGCCCGAAGGCCTCCGCCCCCACCTCGAAGCGACCGCGCTGCACCCCAACCAGCGGATGCGGAAAGTCGATCGTGACGTCCAGCGACAAGTGGTCCGCCGGGTGCGCCTCGTACCACGACTCGCCATGCTCCACGCGAAGCGGGGCGCGCAGCCGGAGAAGCTCCACCCGCCCGGGGTGCGCCGCAATGCCCGCCTCGGCCAACGCGCGAAAGAACGGCCCCGACGAGCCGTCCATGATCGGCGGCTCCGGCCCGTCCATCTCGATGAGCAGGTCGTCGATGGCGTGCGCGGCCACCGCGGCCAGCACGTGCTCCACCGTGTGCAGCGCGTCGTCTCCCTCGCCCAGCTGCGTGCGACGCTCCGTTTCCACCGCCACCGACACGTGCGCGCGGATCGGCGCGCTCCCCGCGCGATCGCTGCGCTGGAAGCGAATCCCGCTCCCCGGCGCGGCCGGGCGGAACGTGAGGCGGCAGGGGAGCCCCAGGTGCAGCCCCACGCCAGCCAGCGTGATCTCCCGCGAAATCGTGTGACGCCGACCGCCGGTCACGACCCGTCCCCGCGTTCGACCAGCTTCTCCAATCGGCGCAGCAGCCCCGCCAGGCGGAAGAGCGCCCCCTGCGCTCGCAGCGACTCACGGTGCGGACGCGCCGGGTAGCCGGACCACGTCTCCCCGGCCGGTACGTTGCCGAACACCCCGGCCTGCGCGGCCACTCGCGCTCGATCGCCGATCTGGAGATGTCCGCCCACGCCGGCCTGCCCGCCAACCACGCATCCGTCACCTACGCGCGTGCTGCCGGCAATGCCGGCCTGCGCCACGATGAGGCACAGGCGGCCGATGCGCACGTTGTGCGCGATCATCACCAGGTTGTCGATCTTGGTGCCCGCGCCAATCACGGTGTCATCGATGCTCCCGCGGTCGATCGTCGTGTTCGCCCCGATCTCGACGTCGTGCTCGATGAGGCAGCGCCCCACGTGCGGAATCTTCTGGTGCGCGCCGTTGGCGAACACAAAGCCGAAGCCATCGTTGCCCAGTCGCGCTCCCGCGTGCACCACCACGCGCTCGCCCACCCGCGTTCCCGGGTACGTCGACACGTGCGGAAACAGATGTGAATCGGCCCCGACGGCCACGCCATCACCGATCACCACGTGCGCGTCCAGGCGCACGCGGTCCCCGATCTCGGCGCCGTCGCCAATCACGACGTACGGCCCGATGGTCACGTCTGTCCCAAGGCGAGCACCCCGGCCGATGCGCGCGGTGGCGTCGACGCCGGGACGGCGCGCCGCGGGCGTGAAGAGCGCGGGGAGGAGCTGCAGCATCGCCTCTTGCGGCTTCGCCACCACGACGCGCGCCGCGACGGGCCCCGGCAGGTCAGCCAGGTCCGGGGAGACGAGTACCACGCTTGCGCTGCAGGAGGAGAGGAGCGGCGCATAGCGCGCCGCCGCCAGGAAGGTCAGCTCGCCCGCCGCCGCCCGGTCGATGGGGGCCACGCGGTGCACCGACGCGTCGGCGTCGCCGCGAAGCTCCCCATCCACCAGCGCTGCAATCTCGCGCGCGGTGAGCATGACGTCCCGTCGCGACGTGTCAGAGGGACATCGCGACGCGCGGCGGGACGACCCGACTCACGGGGTCGGCTTCTTCGGAACGACGCCGGCCGGCTGCGGCTTCACCGCCGAGGCCTTCGACGTGTCGGCCCGCGCCGCGGTGACGGGGATCGGCTTGAGCCGCGAGACGACCTTGTCCGTGAGGTTCATCGTGGAGTCGGCGGCGACGATCGGGCTGCCGTTCGTTCCGACGTCGAAGATGAAGGCGTAGCCGTCTTCCTTGCGGATGGCGTCCAGCACCTCGCGAATCTGCGTCATCATCGGCTGCACCAGCTCGCTCTGCCGCTGCTGCATCTGCACTTCGAGCAGGCGCGCCGAGTTCTCGAACGTCTGCTGCTTGTCGCGAATCTCCTTCTCGCGCAGCTCGCGGTTGACCGCCGACAGCGTCGCGGCCGCCTTCTGGTAGGCCGACGCCATCGCCTCGAGCGTGTCCTGCATCTTCTTGATCTTCAGCTGGGCCGCGTCGTACTCCTTCTGGAACGTGCTCTCCGCCGCCGCCCGGCCGGGGGCGCGATCGAGGACCACGCGGGAGTCGATGTACGCGAGCTTGGGAGCGGCCGACTGCGCCGACGCCGAGCCCGCGATGAGGGAAAGAAGGCCCAGTGCCGTCAGGGTCGCGCGAACACGTAGGTGCATGTCGTCTCCAATGCTAGAAGAGCTGTCCGAGTCGGAAATGTAGCTGCCACTTGGGGGCCTTGCGCCCCTGGGCGTCGAGCCGGTCGAATCCGTACGCGTAGTCGATCCCCAGCGGACCGAGTGGCGTGACGGTAGAGGCGCTGATCCCCGATCCCCGGAAGAGGCGGGTGGGGTCGAAATCACGGGGGTGGCGCCACACGTTCCCCGCGTCGTAGAACGCTGCAAGATACAGCGCCTGGTTGATCCGCATCCCCAGTTCCGCCGTGGTGCTGAAGAACGCCCGGCCGAACGACTCGCGCCGCGCGTTGAAGGTGCTCGTCCCGGTCACGTACCCCTGCGGCGAAATCGAGAACTCCTCATACCCGCGAAGGCGCTCGCCGAACTGCACGCCGCCCAGGGCGAACTCCTGCGAGAAGAAGAAGGGACCGGTGTTGCCGAAGACCGTCCCGCTTCGGGCCGTGAGCCCGGCGACGAATTTCACGGGCTGCGACCCCGGCCGCCCGCCGCCAATCTGCCCCAGCGGGGCAAAGACGCTGGCGTCCGCGGTGTATCGCTGGAACGACGAGGTGCCGCCCAGCAGCCCCCCATTGAAGTTGGCCGAGATGTTGTACTGCGCGCCCGCGGTGGGGAACGGAAGGTCGATGCGCGTATCGCGGGTGAGGGAGAAACCCAGCGTGGAGCGCACCGATCGATTGCCGCCCTCCTCGCGGAAGTCGCCGAGCAGGCCCTGCGTGCCGAAGGTGACGTTCTCGGCGCCGTACGTCACGAAGGCGCGGGTGAACAGGACGCGCGGAACCTGCATCCCGAACTGGATCTGCGCCCCCGTGCGCAGCGAGCGACCCAGGTCGGCAATGAAGTACCGCTGCAGCGAGCGATACACCGACAGCGTCCCGGAGATCAGCGACTGGCGGATGCGCGGGTCGGAGTAGGACAGGTTGAAGTCGTTGATGTACCGCCCGAACTGCCACTGCAGCGAACCGCGCTTGCACTGGCCGAAGAGGTTCGGCTGGTCCAACCCGATAAAGCCGCCCACGCCCGTCCCCTGCCCCATCGACGCGCCGAAGTTGATGTTCCCGGTGCGCTTCTCCTTCACGCGGAACACCACGTCGACGTCGCCCTGGTCGTTGGCGGTGCGCGTGTCGGGCGGCGCGATGGGCGTCTCGAAGAAGCCCAGGTTCCCCAGGCTCTGCCACGAACGGATCAGCGCGTCCTGGTTGAACACCTGCCCCGGGAGGATCACCAGCTGGTCGCGAATGCAGGTTTCCTGGGTGTAGTCGTTGCCGAAGATCTCGATGCGATTGATGACCGCCGGCGTACGCTCCTCCACCTCCCACCGCAGGTCCACGTAGCGCGACGAGTCGGGGAGCACTCGGCGCTCCACCACCGGACGCACGTTGGCGTAGATGTACCCCTCGGTGGCGTACGCCGACGAGATCTTCTGCCGCGCGTCGTCCCACGCGGCCTGGTCGAAGATCCCCTTGGGCGTGGGCGAACGACGGCGCAGGAAATCGGTCACCCGCGACATCACGGGGCGTGACTGGTCGCCGAAGGGATAGAAGCGCGCCAGGTCCTCGCTGGAGAAGTGCTTGTTCCCGGTGACCTCGAACTCTCCGACCTTGTAGCGCGGCCCTTCTTCCACCGTCACGTCCACCAGCGCCTTGCCGCGGTCGCGATCGATGATGAGCGTGTCGCGTGCCACCCGGAAGTCGATGAAGCCGCGCCGCGCGTAGAGTTCCGGAACGCGCTCCGACAGGTCGCCCGCGTAGTTGTCCTCGTCGAACTCACCCTTCCGCCAGAAGAAGAATCCTTCGGGGCGCGTCTTCATCGCTCCCACGATCTCCTTCGAGCGCAGGTTCTGGTTGCCGCGCAGGCGCACGCCCGAGATGGCGAGCCGGCGTCCCTCGTCGATCCGGAAGGTGAGCCGCACGGCCTCGTCCCCGATCTTCTGCGAATCGACGGTCACGCGGGCCAGGAAATAGCCGTTCTTCTCGTACAGCGAATCGATGAGGTGCACCGACCTCGCCACGGCCGCGGGGTCGAGCGGACGGTTGTAGTTCAGGTCGATCTTGTCGCGCACGCTCCGGCCAGAAAGCCGGTCGACCCCCTCGACATTCGCCTCCACCAGCAGCGGTCGCTCCTGCACCTCGATGGCCAGGACCGCGAAGTTGCGCGTGTCGTCCAGGTCGCAGGCCACGGCCACCCGGTCAAAGTCCCCCATCTGGTACAGCGACCGGATAGCCCGCTGGATCGCCTTGTAGTTCAGCTGCGTCCCCGCCAGCAGGCCTGCATTGGCGAGCACGTCCGCCGCGGTTACGCGCTTGTTGCCCCGCACGGTCACGGAATCGGGGGTGGTGCAGCGTCCCTGGGTGGCCGCGTCCTGGGCGGACGCGACCTGGGCCGACAAGGCGAGGGAAAGGAGGGCGAGCAGCGGTCGTGACATAGCCGACGAATATACACAAAGGAATCGGCCGGGTTCAGTGCGAACCCGGCCGTTCCTTGGTCACCCGCCGCCCCGAATGGGCTTACGCCCAAGGGGCCCCGT
>CAZVDJ010000262.1:0-709 GCA_964626245.1 uncultured Gemmatimonadaceae bacterium | reverse complement strand
GGGGGCTGGCCGTCGACGCTAGGCCTTGGGGGCCGGACTGCTCAGGACCCTGAACGCGAGCTTCTGCCCGTCCTCGGCCACGTCGACCTCGATCTCGTCCCCCTTGGAGAACTCGCCCACCAGGATCTTCTCCGACATCGGGTCTTCGATGAAGCGCTGGATCGCCCGCTTGAGCGGCCGAGCCCCGTACTGCTCGTCGTACCCGTGCCGGGCCAGGAAATCGGACGCCGCGTCGCTGAGCCGGAGCGTCAACTCGCCCTCCGACATCCGCTTCTGCACGTCGCGCAGCATGATCCCCACGATCTGGGCAATGTGCTCCTTCAGCAGCGGATGGAAGACGATCACGTCGTCCAGCCGGTTGAGGAACTCCGGATTGAAGACGTGCTGCAGCTCTTCCCGGACCTTCTCGGCCATGCGCTCGAACGAGGCCTTGAAGTCGGGGGCCGTAAAGCCCAGCGACTTGTTCTTGGCCACGTCCTTGGCGCCAACGTTCGACGTCATGATCACGACCGTGTTCTTGAAGTCGATCACTCGGCCGTAGTTGTCGGTCAGGTGCCCCTCATCCAGGACCTGCAGCAGGATGTTGAAGACGTCGGGGTGGGCCTTCTCGATCTCGTCCAGCAGGACGACGCTGTACGGCTTGCGACGCACCGCCTTGGTAAGCGTCCCTGAATCCTCGTAGCCCACGTACCCCGGCGGCGCACCGATC
>CAZVDJ010000261.1:0-6312 GCA_964626245.1 uncultured Gemmatimonadaceae bacterium | reverse complement strand
GGTGCGCGCGCAACGACGCCGCCGGCACCCTACGTCGGCGCGCCCGCGGCAGTCACCGTGCGACTTGCGTCTCCACCTGCTTCGCCGGCGCGGCGACGCGCCCGCACCAGGAGGACGGCCAGCACCAGCGCGGCGGCCACGTCGTAGCCGGCGCAGAAGGGCGGCCACCACGCCGGGACGCCGGGGTTGTCGATGACTCGCGCGTGGAACGCATCGAGCACCCCGTGGGCGGCGAGCCCCGCGACGACGAGCCACGGGTTGCGCCTGAAGCCGAGCGTGGCGAGGGTCGCGAAGACGGCCATGACCGGCAGCTCCGCGACGAGCGCCTGGCGAGCATCCCCCATCACCGCGAAGAGGACGTAGTACGACGCGACCACGATGAGGACCGTGGCGTAGAACGCGCGTGAGCGGTCGAGCGTGGCCAGCGACGCGTAACCGGCGACGGCTACCGCCAGTGTGACGCCGATCAGGAATGGGGTGTACACGAGGGGCGCTCCAGGGTCGAGGATGTGAACGCAGGTTAGGCACCCGGTCCGGCGCCGGCTTGAATCCATGGGCTGTCCGCGCATCTCAGCCCCTGCGTTCAAGTCGCCGCTCGCCTCGGAGCGCGACATTCCTCGGCGAAGGCGGCAGCATCCGGCACCCTCACACTTCGACCGACCCCACATGCCCGCGCAGGCGCAACTGATCGACGTGAGCCACACCATCGAGCACGGGATGGTGACCTACAAGGGGCTCCCCGCCCCGCTGATCTGTGACTGGCGAGGCCGTGAGGCATCGCGCGCCATCTACGACGGCGCCGAGTTCCACATCGGCAAGGTAGAGATGGTCGGCAACACGGGGACGTACGTCGACAGCCCCTTTCACCGCTATGCGGACGGCAAGGACCTGTCCGAACTGCCGCTCGAGTCGGTGGCCGGGCTGGAGTGCCTCGTGGTGCGCGTCGCCCCCGGCGCCGGCGCGGCCATCGACGCCGTGCCGCTCGCGGCGCACGATGTCCGCGGCAAGGCGGTGCTCTTCCACACCGGCTGGGACCGACACTGGCGCACCGATGCGTACCTCGAGGGGCACCCGCACCTCACGGAACGCGCCGCCGAATGGCTCATGAAGGCGGGGGCCGCGCTCGTCGGGATCGACTCGCTCAACATCGACAGCACCGCCACCGGCGCACGCCCGGTGCACACGATACTGCTCGGCGAGGAGATCCCGATCGTCGAGCACCTGCGCGGACTCGCGCACGTTCCCGACCGCGGCTCCCGCTTCACGGCGGTGCCGGTCAAGGTCAGGGGATGCGGGACCTTCCCGGTGCGCGCCTACGTCTCAGTCGAGCGCTGACGAGTCGGGGGGCGACACACGAGGCGCGGGGAGTGCACCGCCCAGGCGGATCGCCGATGGCGCGAAGCCGAACGCGCGCGTCGACGTGCGGCTCAAGTGCGCCGCATCGGCGAAACCGGCGGCGTGCGCGGCCTCCGAAAGCGTTGCGCCCCTCTGGATGAGCTCCCAGGTGAGGAGGAACCGCCGCCAGAGGATGTAGGGGCGCAGCCCCATGCTCGTCTGCTCGCTGAACACGTGGCGGAAGCGGCTCGGCGACAGGCAGGCGTGCGACGCCACCTCATCGAGCGTGATCGGCCGATCGAGACGCTGGTTGATGAAGTCGATGGCGCTCAGGATGCGCGGATCGGTGACGACGGCCGGTGCCACGCCGGCAGCGAGGGTGCTCACGAGAAGGCGCGAAAGTCGCACCACCTCGTCCCTCCGTCCCTGCAACCACTGACCGAAGATCGCGTGCGAGATCGCCCGCACCTCGGCGTCTCCCACCTCGGCGATCCCGGCGCCCAGGAAGCGCTGCGTGATCGCGCGCCCTTCGCGCGTCTCCGGCTCGATGAAGATGACCGCCCCGTACCCGGACGCCGTCACGTCGATCGCGTGTGGATGGCGCGTCGGGACGGCGGCGACCGAGTAGGCCGACCACGCCTCGGTTTCGCTGGCGCGGACGCGGTGTTCCCCCTCGCTGGCGACCACGAGCTGGATGGCCCGGTGCGCGTGCATCGGCAGCTGCCGTTCGTGCCGGCCGATGAAGAGACATCCACCGTCCCAGGCCATGAACTGGCCGACGCCGACTCGCAGGGTCATGGGGCGCGAAGCTACCGGCGCGACCGACGCTCGGACAGTGGTCGCGACGCTATCCCCCGTCGGCGTCGAGGACGTGCGCCGCGACATGCGCGGCGTCGGCGCCGACGCCCGCGATGAAAGCCGAGGCGAGCGAGTGCAGGAATCGAAGGCCCACGAAGTACAGCCCGGGCGATTCCGGCACGACGCCGCGGCGCGTGAGGGGCATGGGGCCGTCGAGCGAGAGCGGGACGCGGATCCAGCTGAAGTCGGGGGTGAAGCCGGTGCACCAGATGATGGTGCGAACGTCGACCGGGACGCCGTCGGCGACCGGCAGTCCGTCACGCACCTCGGTCACGCGGCCACGTCGTTCGATGCCGGCGCGCGCCAGGTCGCCCTCCGAGACCCCCACCAGCGGATCGCGTGTGAGGCGCCGGCGAAGGTGGCGACCAAGCCGCGTCTCCAGCGTCAGCCGCGTGACGATCGGCCAGAGCCACCAGTGAATGTCGCGCCCCAGGAAGGTCCGACCGAGGTTGCCGGTCCTCGGCCCGGCCAGGAGCGTCGGGCGGAATCGCGAGACCTCGAGCGCGATGCGTGCCCCCGCGTTCCCGACGCCGACGACGAGCACGGGGCCCTCGGGAAGCGCGAAGGGATTGCGATACTCGCTCGAATGCAGCTGGTGGATCGCGGGCGAGAGGTCGCGCGACACTCGTGGGATGCTCGGTACATGAAAGGGGCCGGTGGCCACGACCACGTTGCGGGCCTGGTAGCGCACGTCGCCGGTGTCGACGACGTATCGCGCGCCGTCGCGACTGAGGGACGACACGCGTGAGGCCATCCTCACGGGGAGGTCGAAGCGCTGTGCGTAGCGCTCGAGGTAGTCCGCCAGCTCGTCCTTGTCGGGGAGGTGAGCGGCGGGAGCCGGGAATGGCATCCCCGGCAGGCCGGTGAACCGCGCCGAGGTGAAGACACGCAGCGAGTCCCATCGCTGCCGCCAGCTGTCACCCAGGCGCGACGCTCCATCGAGGATGAGGAAGTCCGCATCGCGCCGGGCAAGGTGGTAGCCGACCGCGAGTCCGGCCTGGCCGGCGCCGATGACGATGGTGTCGTACCGTTCGATGCGAATGCCGGGGCGTGGCGTCGTGGCGTGCATGGGGGGTGGGGCGTCGAGGGACGTCGCGGCCGGCTGCTCCGGTGCGCGGACGTGTCGAGTATGCCGCTACGCGCATCCACATCGCTTGAATGGCCGGGCTGTCCTTGCGCCGCCGCACGGCCACACCGCTGGCGGCACGCACGCGCCGTGGAGCGGCGTTGAAGCTCGCGCCGACTCCGTACACATCGCGCCCCGCAATCCGGCGCCGCGATTCAGTGGGTCAGCGTCACGCTCGCACGTGCCACCGTGGGTGGCCGGCGCGGCCTGGTCGCTCGTACCTAGCGCCCCGTGCCGTTGGTGGACGCCGAGCGCGCCAGCTGCCCCTCCACCAGCAGACTGTCGGGCCGTAACGCCGCCTCGTTGTACATGACCACACCCCAACGAAAGGGAGCGTCGTGCAGGCCGTCGAAGGTTCCGAATCCCGGAAGCTTCCACAGGTCAGGGATCTCCAGCGACCACGTGCCCGGCGTTCGACCGAGGTATTCCCAGGTCGCGCTGAGGGTCACGACCACGCGATTGGCCTGGGCCGATCCCATCTCACGATCCTGCTGGAGCGTCAGACTCACTCCCGCCGCATACTCGGCGACGACGGGGATGGTGGCACGCAGGCGCACGTGCGGCACGGTTGCCAGTCGGGTGAATACCGGCTGGCTCGCCGGTGGCCCGTGTTGCACGGTCAAGTCGCGCAGGTCGCGAAAGCGAACGCGCAGCTGGCGCTGGTCGGCCGCGGCATACGCAGACCCGAGTGCGGCGTAGTGCGCATCGCCGTCACGCAGTTGCGACGTCGGAAGGCCGCGCATCGTCGCCGACTGCGGGACACCATCCCCCCCGGCCTCGCCCAGAACCTGGGACTGGATGAGGAGCTCGTTGCCGGCCGCCGTCCGGAAATGCACCTGCAGGTGCGCCCGCGTCCCGTGCCAGCGGAGATTCGCCGTCGATGGGGTGAACGCCTCGGCGGAGCCGAAGTCGAGCGTGAGCTTCGCGCCATCAACCAGTGTGTAGTCTCGGCGAGCGATCATCGTGGCGACGCCACCATCGGCTGCGACGCGCGCCGCCAGCAGGTCGGCGCCGGCGAGCGGGACGAGCGTGAAGTTCGGGGCGTCTGCCGTCACCGTGGCCGCCCACGATCCGTAGGAGACGTACCCGATCTCGTCCGCGCGTAGTCCCGCGACGGCGCCGTGCACGGTGCCGGCGGGATTCGGAGACGATGGAGCGCTCGAGCAACGGAAGGCGTCCCGCGCCTGCGCGGCCGTCAGGTACTGCACACGCAGCAGCGGTGAGCGCGCATCGAGCCGCGCGTCGGCAACGGCCAGCCGTTCCGTGGCGGTGACGGCAAAGCGCCCCGCCCCCTCCGCACGCACCCACGTCTCTCCCTCATTGCGGTAGGCCAGCCATTCGAGGCCACACAGCGTGAGGGCGTGGTACACCCGTGGTGCCGTGGTCGCATCCGCGCAGCCCGCCAGTAGCACGGCGACGAGCACGATCCCACGGCCTCGTCGCGACGGCGGCACGGCGGGGCGGGGCGCACGCCAGGAGAGATGCATGGTGCGTGTCACGTGCATGTCGCGCCCTGCGTCAGGATCGAGCGTCCGCCACAAGCTGCGTGGGGCGACTGCCACGCGCCAGATGGCCAGCGACGGCGCTCGTGAACCGGTTCCCCAGCGTCCTCGTCACCATCGAGGGTGACGTCGAGGGAAGGGCGACGGGGGCGAAGGGCGCGCTATGCGAGCAGTCGCTTGAACCGCTCCATGTCCTCCACGGTCTTTCGCACGATCATCCGCTTCCCGAAGATCCCGAGCAGCTTCCACGGGCCACGGAAGTCGATCTCGCAGTCGACCACCCATCGGGTGTGGCCATCGGCCGTACTGGCGAACCGGTTTCCCAACGTACTCGTCATCATCGCGGATGACAGGGTGCACACCAGCACGGTAGGCGGCACCCGTTCGATGACGGTCTCGACCATCCGCACATCGCGACCGGCCTCGCGATAGGTCAGGTGGGTGACGGCACCGACCTCGCTGGGGTGCCCCGAGACCTGCTCCACCGCCCGAAGTGTCGACTGCCACCGCGCCGTCAGGGAGCGGTCGACGAAGGCATCCCAGACCTAGTCGAGTGTACGGGCGATCTCGGTCTCCGTCCGAAACTTCATCGCAAGTCTCCATGGATGGCTCGAGCGCGCAGGTCAGCCTTCGGCCAGCTGCGCGCCTCCAACTCGGTACGTTCGTCCGCACCGAGTCATGGCGCCGGAGGGTTCGCACCAGCGCGCGCAGACGAGGGTGAGGCGGTCGCCTTGCAGCCCCCTCCACGTCACCCCGTGGGTGCCCGCGCGGCGACATCGCCCCCTAGGACTTTCGTGCGCGCCTCGCCCGCTCCGCTTCCCACTCCACGAACGGGCCGTCGAAGTCGTTGAGGCGCGTCCCATCGAACCACCAGACGCGCGTGGCCACCTCGCGCAGGAAGGCGCGGTCGTGGCTCACCAGCAGCACCGAGCCGTCGTACTCCTCGAGCGCATCCTCGAGCGCCTCGATGTTCTCGACGTCGAGGTGGTTGGTGGGCTCGTCGAGGATCAGGAGGTTGGCGTGCGAGAGCGTCATGAGCGCGAGCGCCATGCGCGCGCGCTCGCCGCCGCTGAGCGTGCCGATCGCGCGGAACACCTCGTCGCCGCTGAAGCCGAAGGCCCCGAGGTGATTCTGCACCGCGCCGCGCCCCCAGAGCGGGCGCTTGTCGAGGATCGCATCGGCCATCGACTTGTCGAGCGGAAGGTCGCCGAGGTCCTGCCGGAACCATGCGGGGGTGATCGAGCCGCCGATGCGGGCCTCGCCACGCGCCGGCGCGCGATCGCCGACGAGCGTGGAGATGAACGACGACTTCCCTGCGCCGTTCGGGCCGACGAGCGCGATGAAGTCGTTCCGCCGCAAGACCGCCGTGAAGTCCTCCACGAGGACGCGGCCGGGGACGTCGACGCGCAGGTCCTTGATCGCGATCACCTGGTCGCCACCACGCTCCGCGACGTCGAAGCGGAGCGACATCGCCGCCGGATCGCCGGGCGG
>CAZVDJ010000260.1:0-6328 GCA_964626245.1 uncultured Gemmatimonadaceae bacterium | reverse complement strand
TGGGGCTGATGATCGAGAGCCACCTGGAGGAAGGGCGGCAGGAACTGGTGCCGGGGGCGCCGCTCCGGCACGGGGTGTCGATCACCGACGCCTGCATCAGCTTTGCCGATACGGTGCCGGTGCTTACGGCGCTGGCGAGAGCGGTGCGGGCGCGGCGGGACGGGGCGTAGCGCTGACCACCCCCCGCACCCGCGCCGCCACCTCCTCCCCAAACAGCCGAATGCTCCTGAGCAGCGCCTCGTGCGACAGCACCCCGGCGCTGTACTTGATGTCGAAGCGCGACAGCCCCATCGCCTGCACCGTCGCCGCGATCCGCCTCGCCACCGTGTCCGGCGCCCCCACGTAGAGCGACCCCACCTCCGCCTCGCGGTCAAACTCGGCGCGGCTGGTCGGCGGCCAGCCACGCTCGCGCCCGATCCGGTCGCGCATGTCGCGCCACGCCGGCCACAGCTCATCACGCGCCGCCTTGTCGCTCTCGGCCACGTGCCCGTGCGAGTGCACGCCGATGGGGAGCCGCTCCACGCCGAACTCGGCGAGCGCCTGGTGATAGAGGTCGATGTACGGCTGGAAGCGCGTGGGCGACCCGCCAATGATGGCGAGCATCAACGGCATCTTGTACCTGGCGGCACGCACCACGCTCTCGGGGCTCCCTCCCACGCCGATCCAGCACCGGATCCCGCCGTCCGACGTGCTGGGATACACGCGCTGGTTGGTGATGGGGGCGCGCGTGGTGCCGCGCCACGTGACCGGCGTCCCGGTCCGGTCGGACTCCAGCACCGCCGCGAACAGCTCCAGCCGCTCCTCGAAGAGCGTCTCGTACTGGTCCAGCGGAAAGCCGAAGAGCGGGAACGACTCGGTGAACGACCCGCGCCCCAGGATGATCTCGGCGCGCCCGCTGGAGACGGCGTTGAGCGTGGAGAAGCGCTGGAAGACGCGCACGGGCTCGTCGGAGCTGAGCACGGTGACGGCGGAGCCAAGCCGGATGCGCGAGGTGCGGCCGGCGATGGTGGCCAGGACCATCTCGGGCGACGAGACGGCGAAGTCGGCGCGATGGTGCTCGCCGATCCCGAAGAAGTCGACCCCCACCTGGTCGGCGAGCACCGCCTCCTCCACCACATCACGAATGACCTGCGCGTGCGACTGCAGCCGGCCGTTGGCGTCCTGCGTCACGTCGCCAAAGGTCTCGAGGCCCAGCTCGAAGGGAGCGCTCATCTCATGCCCCCTTGGTGGCGCCCTTGGCGACCAGCGCGTCAAAGACCTTTCGCGCCGAGTCGTTCACGCTCACCCAGCGCGTCATGCGGGCGAATTGCTCCTCGGTCATGGCGTGCTCCTTCAGGATTCGTGCGCGCTCGGTAAGCAGCTTCTCGCGCAGCGCCTTCTGCTCTTCGTCCTTCTTGTTCTTCGGCTCGGCCAGCTCGGCCTGCACCCGGTCGCGCAGCGCCTGGAGCGCCAGGTGCGTACGAACAAACACCGACATGCTGTCGTCCTGCGTGTCAGCGAGCGGTCCGGTTGGCGCCAGTCGCGGCGTCGCGTGAACCCGCAGTGGATCTTCCATCGGACGGCCGCTCATCCCGAAGAGCTCGCCCGGCGGTAGACCGACGGCGACGAGAAGGGCGACGACAGTCAGGCGCCTGGCGCGACGCGGCATCGTTTCCAGCGGCATGTCCGGGGTGAGGGAGAGAGGCGGTGTGGCGGCCGGCGGGTGGGCGGCGTCCACAGGGATAAGGTAGGAGCGGGGCACCGGCTCCCAAGGGGGAGCCTGGGCACATCTACTGTATGGGGCAGGGCGGCGGCCGATGTCTTGCCACCCCCTGCCCTCGGCTGCAACTTCGCCCGGCTGGCGAGCGGGTGGCTACCCCGAAGCAAGAGGTCCTTCATGAAGTTCGTGCCTGCCGCGGCGGTCACGCTGGGCCTGGTCCTGGTCGTTCCCCATCGCACCGAGTCGCGCACCCCGCCGACCCCCGCGCCGGCGGAACTGAACGCGGTGGTGCGGCAGTACTGCGGGCGCTGCCACAGCGCCACCCAGAAGCGGGGCAACCTCTCCCTGGCCGGCTTCGACGTGGCCGCCGCCCCTTCGCAGGCCGAGGTCGCCGAGAAGATGGTGGCCAAGCTGCGTTCGGGGATGATGCCGCCCCCCGGGTCGTCGCGCCCCTCGCCCGACACCATCGCCGTCCTGATCGAGACGCTGGAGCGCACGCTCGACTCGGCGGCTGCAGCCAATCCCAACCCGGGACACCGCACCTTCCAGCGCCTCAACCGGGCCGAGTACCGCGCGGCGGTGAAGGAGCTGCTGGGGCTGGAGGTCGACGCCGGGACCTATCTCCCCCCCGACACCAAGTCCGAGAACTTCGACAACATCGCCGACGTGCAGGCGCTGTCGCCCACACTGCTGGACGGCTACCTGCGCGCAGCGAGCGACCTGTCCTGGCTGGCAATCGGCAACAAGGGGGCGAGCGCCGCGGCGCACACCTACACCGTTCCCAAGACGGCGTCGCAGGTGGAGCGCGTGGACGGCGCGCCGTTCGGGACGCGCGGCGGGATCTCGGTGATGCACACCTTCCCGGCCGACGGCGAGTACCGCTTCTCGATGAACTTCTTCCACGAGACGACGGGAGCCTTTGCCGGCGGGCTGGCGCGCGGCGAGCGCTTGGAGCTCTCCATAGACGGCGAGCGGGTGGCGCTGCTGGACATCGACCGCTTCATGCACGCCTCCGACCCCAACGGCGTCTCGATGGCCAGCGAAGGGGTGCGGGTCACGGCGGGGCCGCATCGCGTGTCGGCGGCCTTCGTCCCGCCCGGCTTCCAGGGGGTGGTGCAGGACCTCATCTCGCCGCTCAAGTGGTCGCTCAACAGCACGTCCAACGCGGTGGCGTACGGCTTCTCGCTGCTGCCGCACCTGCGCGACCTGACGATCAAGGGGCCGTACGGCGTGCACGGGGTGAGCGAGACGCCGGTGCGCGCGCGGATCTTCTCGTGCCGGCCGGCGCCTAACGCGAGCGCGGCCGCGTCGCGCGCCTGTGCGCGGCAGATCGTCGACCGCCTGGCGACGCAGGCGTATCGCCGCCCGCTCAGCGACGACGACCGCAACGGGCTGCTCTCGCTGTACGACGGCGGGAGTGCCAACGGCGCGGGCTTCGAGCTGGGGGTGCGGGCGATGCTGGAGGGGCTGCTGGCCAGCCCCGACTTCGTCTTCCGCTTCGAGCGCGCCGCGGCCAAGTCGCCGGCAGCAGGGGGTGCGGCGGCGCCGTACGCCCTGGACGACCTGTCGCTCGCGTCGCGCCTGTCGTTCTTCCTCTGGTCGGCCCCCCCCGACCGCGCGCTCATCGACGCGGCCACGCGCGGGCAGCTGTCGCGCCCCGGGGGGATGGAGCGCGAGGTGAAGCGCATGCTCGCCGACCCGCGCGCCAATGCGCTGGCCACGCGCTTTGCCGCGCAGTGGTTGCGGCTGCCGGACCTGGACATCGTGCAGCCCGACGTGCGGCAGTACCCGGACTTCGACGAGCAGCTGCGCCGCGCGATGCGCACGGAGACGGAGACCTTCTTCGACGACCTGGTGCGCCGCGACCGGAGCGTGCTCGATCTCTACCGCGCCGACTACACCTTCGTGAACGACCGCCTGGCCGAGCACTACGGGATGAAGAACGTGGCGGGCTCGCACTTCCGCCGCGTGGCCTATCCCGACAGCACCCGGCGCGGACTGCTCTCGCACGCCTCGGTCCTCACGCTCACGTCGCACGCCACGCGCACCTCGGCGGTGGAGCGCGGGAAGTGGGTGATGGAGGTGCTGCTCAACTCGCCGCCGCCGCCACCGCCGCCGGGCGTTCCCGACCTGGAGGCGACGCCGGCCAACGAGGGGACGCGCCCACTCACCGTGCGCGAGCGCATGGAGCAGCACCGCAAGAACCCGGCGTGCACCTCGTGCCACAAGATGATGGACCCGATCGGCCTGGCGATGGAGCACTTCGACGTCACCGGCCGGCTGCGCGTGCGCGACAACGGGATGCCGATCGACTCGCGCGGCGAGCTGTGGGACGGGAGCAAGGCCGAGAACCTGATGCAGCTGCAGTCGGCGCTGCTCAAGCGCGACGAGACGCTGCTGCGCACCTTCACGCGCAACCTGATGGCCTATGCCGTGGGGCGGCGGGTGGAGGCGTACGACATGCCGACCATCCGCCAGATCGTGCGCGACGCCTCGCAGCAGGACCACCGGATGTCGGCCTACATCCTGGGCGTGGTGAAGAGCCCCGCCTTCCGCATGCAGCGCCCCGAGGAGCCCACCAAGGCGGCCGACGCCGTGCAGGGTGGACCGGGGAGCTCTTCGACACCGCGATAGCACGCGCGCCGCAACCCTTCACAGGTCTCACGATGGCGATCATTTCCCGGCAACCGCTCCCGCGCCGCACCTTCCTGAAGGGGATGGGGGCGATGGTGGCGCTCCCGTACCTCGACGCCATGCGCCCGCTGCGCGGCGTTGGGCTGGGCGCCCCCGCGGCCGACCCCACGCGCCTCCTCTGCCTGGAGATGGTGCACGGCGCCGCCGGCTGCTCCCCCTTCGGGATGGCCGAGCACCTGTGGGCGCCGTCGGGGACGGGCTCGGCGTTCGACCTGGGCGGGACGTCGCTCTCGCCGCTGGAGCCGTGGCGCAAGTACCTCACGATCATCAGCAACACCGACGTGCGCATGGCCGAGGCCTACAAGTCGGAAGAGATCGGGGGCGATCACTTCCGGTCGAGCGCCGTCTTCCTCACGCAGGCGCACCCCACGCAGACGGAAGGGTCGGACATCTACGTGGGGACGTCGCTGGACCAGATGTACGCGCAGCGCTTCGGGCAGCAGACGCCCATTCCGTCCATGCAGCTGTGCATCGAGCCGCTGGACCGTGCCGGCGGCTGCGCGTACGGCTATTCGTGCATGTACACCGACTCCATCTCGTGGGCCTCGCCTACCGAGCCGCTGCCGATGATCCGCGACCCGCGCGTCGCCTTCGAGCAGCTCTTCGGCACGGGGGGAACGGCGGAGGAGCGGCGGCTGCGCACCCGCAGCACGGGGAGTGTGCTGGACTGGATCACCGGGCGCGTGGCGCAGCTCAAGCGCGAGCTGGGCGCTGGTGACCGCGCGCGCATGGATCAGTACCTGGAGAACATCCGCGAGATCGAGCGGCGCATCCAGCAGGTGGAGGCCCGCAACTCCAGCGGCGAGGCGCGCGAGCTGGCGGGTGCGCCGGCCGGCGTCCCCGACTCGTTCGGCGACCACGTGAAGATCATGTTCGACCTGCAGGTGCTGGCGCTCCAGGCCGACATGACGCGCGTCTTCTCCTTCAAGCTCGGGCGTGACGCGTCGGCGCGCGTCTATCCCGACAGCGGGATCATGACGGGCTTCCACCCGGCGTCGCACCACGGCAACAACCCGGCGCGCGTGAAGGAGTTCGCCGAGATCAACCGCTATCACGTCTCGCTCCTCCCGTACCTGCTGGAGAAGCTCAAGACGACGATGGACGGTGACACGCCGCTGCTGGACAAGACGACGATCGTCTACGGCTCGCCCATGTCCGACGGCAACACGCACAACCACCGCCGCTGCCCGCTGATCCTGCTGGGAGGCGGAAACGGAAAGCTCGCGGGCAACGTGCACCTCAAGGCGCCCGACGGGACGCCGATGGCCAACGCGATGCTGAGCCTGATGCACTCGCTGGGAATGGACGACCTGCAGAGCCTGGGCGACAGCACGGGCGAGTTCACGTTCTAGCCGCGACATGCAGCGACCAACGGACGGGACCATGGACGGCGTCATGAATCGTTCGGCGAGACTCTCCACGCGTGGCGGCGTGCGCGGCGCGATTGCGGTCGCGCTCTCCCTGCTCGCACTTCCGGCCGCCGTGCTGGCGCTCGAGCCCGCGACGGGCGGGGGGGCGGCGCGTGCCGTGGCTGCGCGCGTGTCGCCAGTGGCCGACGTGGCCGATGCCGCGATGCGCGGCGACCTGCCGGCGGTGCGCGCACTGGTGCAGAAGGGACTGGACGTGAACGTCCCCCAGGGCGACGGGATGACGGCGCTGCACTGGGCGGCAATGCGGGGCGACAGCGCGATGGCCGCGCTGCTGCTGGCGCGAAAGGCCAATGTGGCGGCGACCACGCGCATCGGCGCCTACACGCCGTTGCACGTGGCGGCGCAGGGGGCGCACCTGGCGGTGGTGCGGGCGCTGCTGTCGCGCGGTGCCGACGCCAGGGCAGTGACGACCGACGGGATCACATCGCTGCACCTGGCGGCGATGGGAGGGAGCGCCGACGTGATCCGGGCGCTGGCGGGCGCGGGGGCGGCGGTGAACGCCGCG
>CAZVDJ010000259.1:3543-6355 GCA_964626245.1 uncultured Gemmatimonadaceae bacterium | reverse complement strand
CCGCCTCCTCCGCCGCCGCCGCCGCCGGCCAACACGCCGCCGGTCCTCACGATCACGGCTCCGGCCAACGGTTCGACCTTCACCGGACCGGTGACGCTCACCGCGACGTGCACCGACAACGAGGATGGCAACATCTCGAGCCGCGTCTCGTGGCGTTCGAGCCGCGATGGCGACCTGGGCACCGGCGCCAGCCTGGCCAACCGGACCCTCACGCCTGGAACGCACACCATCACCGCCACCTGCGCCGACTCCAACGGCGCCACGGTGACGCAGCAGATCACCATCACGGTGAACGAGCTGCTGGTGCGCCTGAACTGGGTGTACTTCAACTTCGACCAGGCGACCCTGACGCGTGCCGGGCGCGACACGCTCGACCGCATCATCAACACGCTCAAGTCGCAGACGGAGTGGAAGGTCGCGGTCGAGGGGCACACCGACCCGTACGGCAGCGATGAATACAACCAGGCGCTGTCCGAGCGGCGTGCGACCACGGTGGTGAACTACTTCACCCGTGGCGGCATCGACGGCAGCCGCATCTCGCAGAAGGGCTTTGGCGAGGCGTGCCTGGTGCTCGATGACGACCACACGCGCCCGGCCAAGTCCAAGCGCGAACACGGCGTGAACCGCCGGGTGGAGATCTGGTCGGTGGGCAACGCCGGAACGTCGCCCAACTGCCGGCGGTAGTCCAACCGGTCAGCACGCAGCATGACACGCCCCCGGTGCCACACGGCGCCGGGGGCGTTCTCTATTCCTGGAACGCGCCCTTGGGAGGGACGGGAGCCAGCGCCTCGTCGCGCGTGGCGTGCACCTCGCGGGCGAGCGAACGCAACGCCTTCCACGCCACCAGCGCCAGCACGCCCTCCAGCGCTCCGACCAGTGCGAAGATCGAGCGGTATCCACCAACCGGATCGTCGCCCTGCGTGAGGGTGAGCAGCACCCCGCCGACGATGGGCCCCACCAGGAAGCCGAGGGATCCCGCCACCTGGAAAGCACCGAACAAGCCCTCGCCGTGTCCTCGCCGGGCGAGGTCGGAGATGAGCAGCAGGTTGGGAGTGAACATCAGCGCCGAGAGCACGCCCGACAGCAGCATCACCGCCGGCAGCAGGGCCTTCGGGACGATGCCGTACGAGGCGAAGACGAGTCCGAAGCAGACGTTGCCCACCATCATCGGCCCGAACCACCCCACGCGATCGGCCAGGCGCCCCGCCGGATAGCACAGCAGCGCAAAGGGGATCATGAAGAGCGCGATGAGGAGGCCGCGTTGCGTGGCCGACAGCGCGTGCACCTGCGTGAGGAAGAGCGTGAAGGTGGAGACGAAGACGCCGATGCTGAAACGGTCCATGAAGGCGTAGCCCAGCGGGATCCACCCTTGCAGCCGGGCACGGTCGAACGCATAACGACGACGCGGCGCGTCGGCGGGAGCGGGGGGAACGGGAGGAATGGCCAGCGTGGCCAGGGCGCCCACGAGGAGCAGGGCAGCCCCCACCTCGTAGACCAGGGAGGGACCGCGCTCCACCAGCCATCCGCCCAGCGGCGACCCGATCGCCACCCCGATCATCAGCGCCGACGCCACGGCGCCAAGTGCGCCCCCACGCTGTTCCCCCGAGGCGCGATTGCTGGCCAGCATGAGGAGCGTGACCGCCGGCAGGTGCACGGCGCCATCCATCACGCGAAACAGGTACAGGAGGGGGAGCGAGGGCGCGAAGCGCATCCCCACGAAGGCGAGCGCGTCGAGCGCCAGCGCCCCCGCGATCCACCGGCGTACATCATGGCCTCGGCGCGCCAGGCGCATGGCAAACGGGACGCTCAGCATCCCGGCCACCATGTTCACGGTCATGAAGGCGTGCGCGTCGCCCGTCGTCCCGCCGTGCGCCTGCACCACAAGCTCGTGGAGCCCCGGCACCAGGAGCGTGACCGGGACCAGCGCCAGGAACATCGTGATCGCAAGGGTGAGGCGGATCTTCATGGAGGCGAAAGCTCGCATTGCGCTCGCGACCGGCGCAACGGAACCGCACCGGGCGCCTGCGCCGATTGCCCGTCAGCGGTGAGGGAGCTCCAATACCCTCCCCTCGACCACCACCCAGGCGCGGTCTCGCGCCGACGGTGCGACCGTCATCCCGCTGGTCAGCGTCGAGAAGGCGGGGACGATGCCACGAGCCGTGCCGACGACGAAGCAGGGAAGACGCAGCGAGTCGGTAGCGCCCCGCAAGCGAATCGCGGGATGTACGTGGCCGGCCCAGGTGAACGCACCACCCGCCGTGTCCAGTGCGGGATCGTCCGCATCGTGTGCGAAGGCGACGGCACCCTCCCGCACACACGGCTCGAGCACACGAATGCGCCACGACGCAGGAAGCGACGCAACCCGGCGATCGTGGTTGCCCGGTACGAGCGCGACATCGAGCGCGAGGTCGTCACGCCATGCCGCCACCCGGTCCACCACGGTCGCCGTGAGGCCGTGCGCGTCGTGCACCAGGTCGCCGAGAATCAGGAGGCGCTGCGCGCCGCTCTCGCGCGCGGCCACGGTGAGCCGCGACAGGTCCGAGGTAAGCACGCCGTCGGGAAGCGCGACGCCGTCGCGGCGCAGGCTCTCGGTCTTGCCCACGTGCAGGTCGGCCAGGATGAGCCATTGCCGGCTGGGCCAGTACAGCGTGCGATCCCCACGCAGGATCATCGCCTCGCCCGCCACCTCGATGGCCGCCTCTCGCACCGCATCCGGTGTCCGCCCGCTCGCTTCGCTCATCCCTGTGCCGTCCATTCCTTCACCAGCTTCTGGACTCGGCTCACGAGTCGTTCGGTGGAGAGTCGCGAACCC
>CAZVDJ010000259.1:0-3533 GCA_964626245.1 uncultured Gemmatimonadaceae bacterium | reverse complement strand
CCGAGCGGCGTGGGATGCGGCACCTGTACCACGCGAAGCGATCCCGCGCGCAGGCGGTGCAGGGCGCGCTCCAGCCGAGCCAGTTCGAACTGCTGCTCCAGCACCTCGCGCCGCGCCTGCGCCAGCAGGAGGTTGCCGGGATCGTAGCGCTCGAAGACGTCGTACACCAGCGAGGCCGAGAGTTGCACCTGGCGCGTCCCCTTCCCGCCCCCGGGGTAACCGGCAAAGACCAGCCCCGCGATGCGCGCGATGTCGCGGAACTGCCGCCGGGCGAGCTCCCCGAGGTTCACGCTCTCCACCAGGTCGTCCACCAGCTGCGCAGGATCCAGGATCGTCGGGTGCAACAGCTCATCGGCCGACACCTCGCGCGCTCCTGCCAGCTCGATGCCGTAGTCGTTCACGGTGAGCGAGAAGGTCCCGGGCGTGCGCCGCCCCAGGCGCAACGCCAGCAGGGCAGCCAGTGCCTGGTGGGCACGTCGCCCCTCGAACGGATACAGGTACAGGTGGAACCCCCCGCGCGAGTTCCACTGCTCCACCAGCAACTCGTCGTGCCGCGGCAGTACGGAGAGGCGCCGCTGTTCGTCGAGCACCGGGCGCACGGCGAGCAACTCCGGGGGCGCGTGCTCCCACTCGCCGCGGGAGGCGCGATCGACCGCGCGCCGCACGCCCTCACCGAGCGAGGTGGACATGGGAAAGCGACTCCCGCCCCAGATGGGCGTGAGCGACGGGACCACCGGCGACTTGCGGACGTAGGCAACCAGCTCCCGCACGCGCACAAACTCCAGCGAACGCCCGGCAAAGACAAAGCGGTCGCCGGGGCGAAGTCGCGCAATGAAATCCTCCTCGATGGTCCCGACGCGCGCGCCGCGAACGAAGCGGATCTCCATGGTCGCGTCGGTGGTGATCGTCCCGATCCCCAGCCGGTGAAAGCGGGCGATGCGCGCGTTGGCCACGCGATAGCGCCCGTCCTCGCGAGACACCCGGTGATGCTGGTCGTACGCAGAGAGCGTCGCCCCCCCGTGCTCCACCATCGCCAGCACCCAGTCGAAGGCTGGCCGCGGTAGCGCGCGATACGCCCAACTCTCACGCACCTCGTCGAACAGGGCGTCAGCGTCGAAGCCGCCCCCGGCGGCGCAGGTGACGAGGTGCTGGACCAGGACATCGAGCGGTTCCTCGAGCGGATCGCGCGCCTCGATGCGCCGTTCGGCCAGCGCCTCGCGCGCCGCGGCGAATTCCACCAGCTCCAGGGCGTGCGTCGGGACGCCGTAGATGCGGGCCTCCTCTCCCGGGCGGTGTGCCGATCGCCCCGCGCGCTGCATGAGCCGGGCGATCCCCTTGGGTGAGCCGATCTGCAGCACACGATCCACCGGCGAGAAGTCGACACCAAGGTCGAGCGACGACGTGGCCACCACGGCACGCAACGCCCCCGACTTGAGTCCCGCCTCGACGCGTGCACGCTCGTCCCGATCGATGGACCCATGATGCAGGGCGACGCGGTCACTCCACTCCGGCCGCGCGTCGACGATGGCCTGGAACCACCGCTCGGCCTGCGATCGCGTGTTCGTGAAGAGCAGCGTGGACTTGCCGTCGGACAGGAGGTCCAGGACACGCTCCAGCATGGCGAGCCCAAGGCGTCCGGCCCAGGGAAAGCGCTCGATGCGGGAGGGAACGAGCGACGTCAGGACGACCTCGCGCGGGAGCGCCGCCTGGACCAGCGTGAATGGACGGCCGGCCCCAACCGCGCACTGCGCCGCCAGTGCGGGGTCGCGCAGCGTCGCCGAGAGGGCCCAGGTGCGCAGCCCCGGCGCCATGCGGCGCAGGCGCGCCAGCGCGAGCTCCACCTGCGTCCCGCGCTTGGTGGATATCAGCTCGTGCCACTCGTCGACGATCACGGTCCGCAGCGTCGCGAAGGCGCTGGCGGCGTCGTCGTACGAAAGCAGGACGGAGAGCGACTCGGGCGTGGTGACGAGCACATGCGGGAGGCGCGCGCGTTGCCGCTGGCGGAGTGCGCCCGTCGTGTCGCCCGTGCGCCCTTCCACGCGCAGCCTGGCCCCGAGCGCCTCGACCGGCGCGCGCAGCGCCTGCTCCACGTCACGTGCCAGCGCACGCAGCGGCGTCACGTACACGATCGCGATCCCGTCGGGCGGGTGGTCGATGGTCTCGGCGAGCGGGGCCAGGTAGGCCGCGTAGGTCTTGCCGGCGCCCGTGGGGACGTGCACCAGGCCATTGGCACCGGCCGCGTACGCCTGCCACGTCTCCTCCTGGAAGGGGAACGGCGTCCACCCGCGTGCCGAGAACCACGACCGCAGCGCCGACATGCTGCCGGCCCTGCCGGCCGCCGCGCCGGCACGGTTGGACGTGGCCTTGCTAGCGGTCATCGTCCACCGCGTCGAACAGCGACGGTTCGTTAGGCGTTCCGCGTGACACGGCGCGCGTACCCGGGTGCACGGCCAGGTTCGCGGTCGCCAGCGCCTGCAGCTCGGCGAGCGTCGAGGCGTCGCGCGCCTGCTTGTCGTGCCGCCAGCGCAGGATGCGCGGAAAGCGAAGCGCCACCCCCGCCTTGTGTCGCGTCGACGACTGGATCCCCTCGAATCCGAGCTCGTAGACGTGCAGCGGGGTCACCGCGCGCACCGGCCCAAAGCGTTGCAGCGTATTGGCGCGCACCCACGCATCCAGCCTGACGATCTCGTCATCAGTCAGCCCGGAGTAGGCCTTGGCGACCGGAACGAGCGCCTCCCCTTCCCACACGGCAAAGGTGTAGTCGGTGTGCAGCGAGGCACGCCGGCCGTGCCCGGCCTGCGCGTACACCAGCACCGCATCCACCGTGTGCGGCGACACCTTCCACTTCCACCACTCGCCACGCACCCTCCCCACACCGTACGACGACACGGCGCGCTTGAGCATGATCCCCTCCACGCCACCTGCCCGCGACGTGGCGCGCGCCTGGGCCAGCGCTGGCCAGCTCGGCGCATCGATCAGCGGCGACAGGCGCAAGGGAGCGATCCCGGGCGGCAAGAGGCGCGAAGGATCGCCAGGGGCGGGCGCCAGCAACGCCTCCAATCGTGCGCGGCGCTCGTGCAGCGGCCGGTGCCGCACGTCCACGCCGCCGTCCTCCAGGAGGTCGAAGGCCAGCAGTATGACTGGCGACTCACGCAGCACACGAGTCGTCAGGTTGGTGCGGCCGACGCGGCGTTGCAGTGCGGCAAACGGCAGGACCGCGCCGTCACGCCAGGGCACCAGTTCGCCATCGAGGACGGTGCCCGTCGGCAGCAGGCGAGCCGCCGCGGAGATCTCGGGAAAGCGCTCCGTGATCAACTCCTCGCCGCGCGACCAGAGAAACGGCTCGCCGCCGCGCGCCACCAGCTGCACGCGAATGCCGTCCCACTTCCACTCCGCCAGCCAGTCGCCGCGCTCGCCGAGTTCGGCGAGCCGTGCCGCGTCGCCCGCCCCGTCGTCGGGCGAGACCTCGCCAGGCAGCGGTGAGGCAAGGGAGAACGGATACGGCCGCGATCGGTCGCCGCCCTGGTCGTCAG
>CAZVDJ010000258.1:338-6364 GCA_964626245.1 uncultured Gemmatimonadaceae bacterium | reverse complement strand
ATTACCGCCGAGCTCAAGGCGCGGAAGAGCGAGGTGATCTGCGACGCAGGGAAGCTCGTGAAGATCATGAAGGACAAGAACGGCACGTACACGCGAGAGGTGCTCACCAAGGTGTGGACCGACTGGGTGGACTACTGGGCGGTGGACTTCGACTACGAGAGCCGGAAGGAGATCATCCAGGAGGCCCGAAACTTCGGTGTGCAGGGTGACCAGGCAGTGGCCACTTCGGAGGAGCTTGTCGAGTATGTCGAAGAGTGGAAAGGTGGCTACATCTTCGAGAATGAGTGGCAGAGCTTTCGTACCCGGAAGTCGAGGGAGATCGAGCTGACCAGCGCTCCGCACGAGTACCCGGCGCCGGGGCGCTACACGGTGGCGGTGAAGGTGGTGGACATCTTCGGCAACGACACGATGTCGTTGACGCCAGTGGTGGTGGGGTAAGGGGCGTGCGATGACTCCAGCGAGCACCCACGTTTCCGTTCAGCCGACACTCATTCGTTGGTCGCGTGAGCGCGCGCGCCTCGAACGGCTGGAGCTGGTGCGCCGCTTTCCCAAGCTCGCCGAGTGGGAGTCGGGGGAGCGGCAACCCACCCTTCGGCAGTTGGAGGAGTTCGCACGCGCGGTGCATGTGCCGATCGGTTTCCTCTTCCTTCCGACGCCACCAGAGGAAGGGTTGCCCATCCCCGATTTCCGCACCATCGCCGGTCATGCGATCGCGCGCCCCACGCCGGACTTGCTCGACACCATCTATCTCTGCCAGCAGCGACAGGACTGGTACCGCGACTACGCCCGGGTGCAGGGAGAGCAGGCGCTGCCGTTCGTGGCGAGCGCTCGTCTGAGCGACGACCCGCTCGTCGTCGCGGCCTCCATTCGTGCCACGCTGTCGCTGTCGTTCGAAGCGCGGCGCGATATTCCCACGTGGACCGAAGCGCTTCGGCAGTTGGTCGCTTGTGCCGAGGAGGCGGGGGTGCTCGTGATGGCCAGTTCGGTGGTCGGGAGCAACTCGCACCGAAAGCTGACCGTCAGCGAGTTTCGCGGATTCGCGCTCGTGGATCCGATGGCTCCATTGGTTTTCCTGAACGCGGCCGACAGCAAGTCGGCGCAGATGTTCACGCTCGCACACGAGTTGGCGCATGTCTGGCTTGGCGAGAGCGGGGTCCTCGATACGGAGGCCGGCCGGATTCCCGTGCCCACGATCGAGCGTTGGTGCAACGCGGTCGCTGCGGAGCTCTTGATGCCGCTGCGGGCGCTCGAACGAGAGTACCTCCCGGACGAGCCGATCGACGGCGCGATTCAGCGACTGGCGCGCGTGTTCAAGGTGAGTACGCTGGTGGCACTCCGTCGCCTCTTCGAGGCGGGCTACCTCTCTCGCGAGGTGCTGTGGGAGGAGTACTCCCGCGAGGTCGCACGACTTCGTACCCTCGAACGCCGGGACGCGGGCGGCGGCGACTTCTATCGCACCCTCGGGGCTCGCACGGGGAAGCGCTTCGCGCGGGCGGTGCTGGCGAGCACGCTGGAAGGGCAGACGCTCTTCACGGACGCGTTTCGCATGCTGGGCATGCGGAAGTCGTCGACCTTCTTCGATGCGGCGCGGGAGCTGGGAGTCATGGCATGACGTACCTGCTCGACACCAACGTCTTCATCCAGGCAAAGCAGCTGCACTACGGCTTCGACTTCTGTCCGGCGTTCTGGCAGTGGGTACTCGAACAAGGCGCGGCCGGACAGGTGTTCAGCATCGACAAGGTCGCCGATGAGCTCGACGCGATCGCCGATGACCTCTCGGCGTGGGCCAAGGCGGATGCGGCGGAGCTCTTTCGACCGACCGACGCTCGGGTGGTCGACCAGTTCGGCGCGGTGAGCAACTGGGTGGTGTCACAGTCGTATGAGCCTGCGGCCGTCAACACCTTTCTGCAGGTTGCCGACTTCTACCTGGTCGCCCATGCGCTCGCAGCAGGGTGCGTCCTGGTGACGCACGAGGTGCCGGCCAACTCTGTCAAGAAGATCAAGATTCCGAACGTGTGCGCCGGGTTGTCGATCAAGTTCATGACGCCGTACGAGATGCTGCGGCGGGAGCGGGCGCGGTTTGTCCTCGGTGTGCCCACGGCATAGGGCCGTACCCCGTGGCGCCCGCGTGCGCGTCCCATCGTGAAGGCCGCCCCCATCGCCCGCGACCCTTGCGCCAGCCACCCCACAAATTCTAGTATTCCAGCACTTTCTGGAATACTGGAGCGCGCATGGACCACCGCACCGTCAAGGACCGCCTCTACAGCGTCTGGGCCGACACCGCCAAGGCGCTCGCCAGCCCCAAGCGCGTCGAACTGCTCGACCTGCTCGCCCAGGGGGAACGCACGGTCGAGGCGCTGGCGCGCGAGGCCGCGCTCACGGTCAACAACACCAGCTCGCACCTCACCGTGCTCAAGGGCGCCCGACTCGTCGAGTCGCGCAAGGAGGCGCAGTTCGTCTTCTATCGGCTCGCCGATGACAGCGTGAGCGCCTTCCTGCAGCACCTGCAAGCCTTCACGCGCCGCCGCCTGCACGAGGTCGACCACCTGGTGCGCACCTACATCGAGCAGCGCGATGCGCTCGAGTCCGTCGACGTGCCGGAGCTTCGACGCCGCATCAAGCGAGGCGACGTCACCGTCATCGATGTGCGACCCGCCGTGGAATACCTCGCCGGACACATCCCGGGCGCACTCTCGGTGCCGCTCGAGACGCTGTCGTCGCGCCTGGCAGAGCTGCCGAAGGCTCGCCCGGTCGTGGCCTACTGCCGCGGGCCGTACTGCGTCATGGCGCACGACGCCGTCGAGCGCCTGCGCACGCGTGGGTATCAGGCGCGCCGGCTCGCCGACGGACTCCCCGCCTGGCGACTGGCCGGCCACCCGGTCACCGCCGGCGCCGAGGCGGCCCCCGTTGCCCCCCGCCGGCGTTCCCCCACCAGAACGACGCGGAGCGCATCATGATCCTGCGACACTTCCTGCACACCGACCCCGCCGTCGCCACCTCCTACCTCTTCGGCTGCGGCGGCAAGGCGGCCGGTGCCGTGGTGGACCCGGTCGCCGAGCCCGAGGTCTACATCCGCGCAGCATCCGACGCAGGCCTCGTGATTCGCTACGTCGTCGACACGCACGTCCACGCCGATCACCGGTCCACCGGGCGCGACCTGGCCAACGCCTGCGGCGCAGAGTACGTGCTGCACGAAAGCGCGGCCGCCGACTTTCCGTTCCGCGCCGTTCGCGATGGTGAGGTCCTCGAACTGGGCAACGTGACGGCCACCATCTGGCACGTGCCCGGGCACACCCCCGAGCACCTGGCCCTCGTCGTCACCGACCGCACGCGCGCCGCCGAGCCGTGGATGGTCTTCACCGGCCACACCTTGATGGTGGGCGACATGGGGCGCACGGAGCTCGCGGCCTCCGCCGAGGTGGGGGCCGCTGCCCTGGCGCAGAGTGCGGCGAAACTTCGCACGCTCCCCGATCACGTCCTCGTCCTCCCTGGCGCCTTCTCCGGTTCGGTGTGTGGCCGCGGGCTCAGCGGCAACCCCATCTCCACCATCGGCTTTGAGCGTCTATTCAACCGGGCCTTCAGTCAGGCCGATCGATCGCAGTTCATTGCGCTGATGCTGCGCGACATCCCGCCACGACCGCCTAACGCTGCCGAGCTCCGGGCGATCAACATGGGACAGGTTGTGGAGGGGACGCCGGTGGCCAGCGAGGGGGCCCGGTGAGTCTGCCGACCGCCAACGCGGTGGCCGACGCGGTGGCTGACGCGGGCGGCGCCGAGCCACGAACGACTCCCGCTCCCTCAGAGGCGCGCCTCGGGCTCCGCGAAAACTGGCGGCAGTTCGCGTTGCTCGTTTTCGTCAACGCCTTCGTTGGCGCCATGGTGGGGCTCGAACGCAGCGTGCTCCCGCTGGTGGGCGAGCGCGAGTTCGGGCTCGCGTCAAAGACGGCAGCCCTCTCCTTCGTCGCCACCTTTGGCGTCGTGAAGGCGCTCACCAACCTGCTGGCTGGCCGACTCGGCGACCGCTACGGCCGCAAGCAGGTCCTTGTCGCCGGCTGGCTCTTCGCGCTCCCGGTGCCGCTGCTGGTGATCTGGGCGCCCACGTGGGGGTGGGTCGTGGCCGCCAACGTCCTGCTCGGCATCAATCAGGGGCTCACCTGGTCGACGGCGGTGATCATGAAGATCGACCTCGTGGGGCCGAAGCAGCGCGGACTGGCCATGGGCCTGAACGAGTTCGCGGGCTACCTGGCGGTGGCGCTCTCGGCGCTCGCAACGGGGGTGATCGCCAGCCGCTACGGTCTCAGGCCGGAGCCGTTCTACCTCGGCATCGCCTTCGCCGCGCTTGGCCTCGCACTGAGCGTGCTGTTCGTGCGCGACACGACGGCGCACGCGCACGGCGAGGCCCGGGCCCACGCGCACGCGACCGGCGTGGCCGCCGCCCCGGCGCCGTCGATGCGCGAGCTGTTCGCCCGCGGAACGTGGCGCGATCCGGCGCTGGCCAACGCCAGCCAGGCGGGGATGATCAATAACCTCAACGACGGCCTCGCCTGGGGCCTCTTCCCGCTGTTCTTTGCCGCGGCAGGAATGTCCGTGCGGCAGATCGGCATACTGGCGTTTGTCTACCCCGCCACCTGGGGGGTGGCGCAGCTCTGGACCGGAGCGCTAAGTGATCGCTGGGGGCGGAAGTTGATGATTACAGGGGGAATGCTGCTCCAGGGTGCCGCGCTCGCGGCGATGGTGGCCTGGCGCGGCTTCACCCCGTGGCTCGCCACCGGTGTCGCGCTCGGCATCGGCACGGCGCTGGTCTATCCGACGCTGCTCGCGGCCATCGGCGACGTCGCGCATCCGTCGTGGCGCGGGTCGGCAATCGGCGTGTATCGCCTCTGGCGCGACATGGGATACGCCGTTGGGGCGCTGCTCGCGGGGGTGCTCGCGGACCTCTTCGGGATGCACGTGGCCATCGGTGTCGTTGCGGCTCTCACCGCCGCGTCGGGGGTGCTCGTCGGGGTGCGCATGCCAGAGACGTTGCACGCCCGAGCCGCTCGTGCGTGACCGTCAGCACGCTGTCCGACCCTTCGCGCCCAGCGACGTGCCGTTGACCCGAAGGGTGACGCCTTGCGCCGGCCCCGGCAGTGTCCGTTGGCTGGCTATCGCCTGCAGGACGAGCGCCAGCATCAGGAACCAGGTGTGCAATTCCGGTGCTGCCGTCAGCGCCACAGCGGCGAAGCAGGCGTAGCACCAGTTCACGGCCCGAACGAGCCGCGTGGTGGGCATGCGGCAGGGCGACACGCCAGCGTGCGCCTGGTTGAGGGTGGCTACCGTCAACAAGCCCATGCCGGCGCCAAGGAACCACAACGCGTCGGGCCCCCAGCCACCGCTCATTGGCAGGGTCAGTGCCATGTGCACGAGTGCCACCAGTGTGACCGCTGCGCTGCAGGCTGGATGCAGCAGGCGCCAGCGGCGATAGCCAGCGGCAAGCGACTCGGCCTCGTCGGGCGATTGCGTGGCGCTCACCGGTGCAACCGGCGAGGCGGACACTCAACGTCGCCATACGAGCAGAAGACGCAGCAATCGCCAGCTTTCGGCGTCAATCGCTCCAGGCATGCTGGGCAGTTCACCGAGTGAAGGCACGCGTTGGCGGGGACGGCGTGCTGCGACGCCGCGCCGCAGCGAGGGCACACGATAGTCCCCGTCTCCTCAGGGGCAGCTCCGTCGTCCATCACACTCCGCCGGTTGAAGTCGTACGTGCACGCCGTTGCACCAGACGGGTCGGCGATGCCCCGGCAGCTCGCGCGTCGCGGGCGCCGAAGGAGCTCGAACGATCGGTGGTGCTGGCGTGTGGCGCCGCGCCATGCCTCGCCGGAGTCGTCGTGATCACGTACTGGCCGCGCTCGGTCTGTCGCGCCACGCCGCACGGGCGCAAGCTACCGCCGCCGAGCCGTGACGAGTCCGCCGACATGGTCGTGTGGCACCGCTTCCTGCCGCGCCTCGCGAGCGGTGTGGCGCTGGTCGTCGGCACGGTTCTCGTC
>CAZVDJ010000258.1:0-328 GCA_964626245.1 uncultured Gemmatimonadaceae bacterium | reverse complement strand
TCCGGTTCGGGATGCACGCCGCCATTGGCGCCGTGGCGGCCCGCACCGCCGCGTCGGGGGTGACCGTCGCGCTGCGCAGGCCCCGGACATTACACGCAGGCGGCGACGGCCCGGACGACACCCAGGGGGTGCAGGACCGGATTTCGGGTACGCGTGTGGGGCGTGCGCCTCCGGACGCACGTCCCTTCGCGCCCTCGCGCCTCCCTACATCCACGGCTCATCCGCCGTCGGCCCATAGATCGACGGCACCTTCCCGTCGGCCATGCGCAGGTACACCGAGAACTGCCCACGATGGTGGATCTCGTCGTGCAGCAGCATCCACAGCACC
>CAZVDJ010000257.1:0-6385 GCA_964626245.1 uncultured Gemmatimonadaceae bacterium | reverse complement strand
CCACAGCAGGGGCATCGACTCGTCACCGTCGAAGGTGACGGAACGGCCGTTGAGCGTGAACCGAACGGGCATTGGTGGCTCGATGGGGTGTTGGCCCCCAAGGAAGGTGGGGCGAGTCGTGGGCGCGAGCGCACAGGTGCGAGAGGACGACAGGAGGGACGAATCGCGCCACGCCCGATGTAATGAACGGCTGCTCGCTGGTGACCAATAGCCGGATCGCCCGTTGGTCGGCAACGTTTCCGCGGCCGATTCTCACACGCATCACACACCAGGCGCCCCCCGTTTCGTCTCATGCCCCGCTCCGCCCCTTACATGCGAAGCCTCGCGCTGCCGGCACTCGTGCTCGTCGCGGGGGCCGCGGAGCTGCGCGCGCAAACGCGCACGCTGGCGCAGGACTCCTCGCGCAACAACCTGGTGCAGCCGCCCGGGCTCGCCACGACGCCTCCGGGCGAACTGGGGCCGGTGCTGCGTGTCGGAAGCGGCGACCGGCCGCTCGTCTTCCTCGCCGGGGCCGGCTTTGGCGGCGACGTCTACCGCCCCTTTGCCGACAGCCTCGCCGCGGCGCTCGACGCCACGGTGCACCTCGTCACGCTCCCCGGCTTCGGGGAAGTTCCTCCGTGGCCCGTGCCCGCAACGGGGACACCCTGGCAAGCGGGAACGTGGATGGGCTACGCCGGCCAGGCGGTGGCGCGGTACCTCGACTCGCATGGCATCGCGCGGGCGGCGGTGGTGGCGCACTGGATCGTCGCCTCGCAGGTGGCGTTGCGCCTGGCGATCGAGCACCCCGAGCGCGTCTCCGCCGTGGCGCTCCTTTCCGGCGTGGCGGAGAGCCACTACCCGTCCCCGGGCGGGATGCAGCAGATGACGCTCGCGCAGCGCCACTCGTACGCAGAGGCGATGGGAAGTCGATGGTTCCGCACCGTCACTCCCCAAACCTGGCACGACAACAACTTCATGCCGTACGACTACGCGGTGAACCCGCTCACCGGCACCCTCCTGTGGCGCCGTGCGGCCGAGCCCGCGCTCTCCACATGGATTCGCTACCTGCTGGAGTTCTATGCCATGGACATCACGCACGACCTCCCCCGCCTGCGCGTTCCGCTGACGGTGGTGCAGCCAGGACTGGATGACCCCGCCTATTTCGTCGACCCCTCGCGCGGTGACTACATGCGCAGCAACCTGATCGACAGTTGGCGCGGCACCGAGGCACTCGCCCCTGCCGTGAAGTTCGTGACCATCGCCGGGGCTCGGCTCTTTGTCACGCACGACCGGCCGACGGAGACGTTGCGGGCGCTGCGCAGCGCGCTGACGCGCCCGTAGCATCGCTCCGGCATCCGGCACCGTGAGCGAGTCGATCGACTTTGAACGAGTGGTGCAGGCGCACGGCCCCACGCTCTGGCGCCTGACCGCGGCGCACGCGCGCACGCGTGCCGACCGCGAGGACCTGTACCAGGAGATCCTCACGGCGGTGTGGCGCGCATTGCCGAGATTCGAGGGGCAGTCGGCGCTCACCACCTACCTGTACCGCATTGCCACCAATCGCGGCCTGAGCTGGCGCGCGCGTCACGGCAGGCACGCCGCCGAAGTGGAAGCGCAGGACACGATCCCCGATCCGTCCCCCGACCCTTCGGAGTTTGCCGCGCGACGCGCCGAACGGGAACGGCTGGCCGACGCGGTTCGCGCACTCCCGGCCGCGCTGGCACAGACGGTGGCGCTCTTCCTTGAAGGGTTGAGCCACCGCGAGATCGCCGAGGTGCTTGGCATCACGGAGAACAACGTGGCAGTACGCATGAACCGCGCGCGCGCCGCACTCGCGCGCGTCCTTGTGGAGCAGGAGGAACGATGACGATCCCTGAACCGCCGTTCGACTGGCGCACGATTTCGCGCGACTGGCAGGCGCACGACCCGCCGCCGGCGCTCGCCGCGTTGCAGCCGCGCCTGCAGCGCGAGACCCGCCGCCTGGCCGCCGCCACGGCGCTGGACATCGTGGCCTTCGTGACCACCACGGCGCTCATCGTCACGGTGACGCTCGCGCGGCCCACCACCGCCGTGATCGTGGCGGCGGTGGCGGTGATCGCCCTGGGCGCCTGGATCACCGTCTTCTCGATCATGAACCGGCGCGGGACGTGGCGCGCGGAGACGGCGACTCCCGCCGGGCAGATCGCGCTGCTGCGCCGGCGGGCGCGCGCCACGATGCGCGCCACGCGCTTTGCGCGCGCCACCGTCCTGGCGCAGACGGTCGCCGTCGTGTCGTACGTGACGGCCAGCGTGCGGGCGCGTGAGGCCACGGTGCTTCCGATGCTCATCGCCGTGCTCCTGGCCGGCGCCGTATCCGCGGCGTACCTCAAGTTCGCCAGTCGGCAGGAGACGCAGGCCAAGGCGCTGCTCGAGGAGGCCACGGAGCTGGAACGGCTCCTGCTCGACGACGGGGAGCCTGCCGATGAAGTGACGATGGACGTGATGTAAGGTCGCAGGCGGGCTCCGGGACAGATGACGGCAAGCAGGTCCGACTGCCTCATCATTCCGGAGACCCTCCGATGCCCCGCATTGCATCGCTTGTCCTGGCCGCGGCGCTGATCGTCCCCTCGCGCGTCGCGCCGCAATCGCCTTCATCTGCCCCACCCGCGACGCGCCGGAAGGCCGAGCCGTCGCAACCCGCCTCGCGCCGCGCGCTCGAGGTGATCGAACATGTGACCGTGATCGACGGCACCGGGGCACTTCCGATCCGGGACGCGCGGGTCGTGGTGGAAGACGGGCGCATCCGCGCCGTGGGGCCGCGCGCGGCCATTCCCGTCCCCACCGGCGCCACGCGCATCGACGGCGGCGGCGGGACGCTCCTCCCCGGTCTCATCGACATGCACGCGCACGTCACGTTAGGCCCTGTTCAGGTGGACCGCTCGGGCCAGGCGCCGGTGATGCGCGCCCTTCCCGACACCGCCGTGGCGCACCGCTCGCTCGCGCTGCTGCTGGCCAATGGCGTCACCACCATTCGCGACCCCGGCGGCGAGGGGGCCGTCGCGGTGCGCGATTCGGTGGCCAGCGGGCACATCGAGGGGCCGCGCATGTTCGTGGCCGGTGCGGTCATCGACCGCACCCCGTTCCCCGGCCTCAGCACCCAGGTGAACACGCCCGACGAGGTGCGCGCCGAGGTCCGCCGACAGGTGGCGTTAGGCGTGGACATGGTGAAGCTCTATGCCTACCTGCCGCCCGAGCTGATCGCCGCCGGCGTGGAGGAGGCCCACCGGCAGGGGGTGCCCGCCATCGCGCACGTGATGTTCACGACCTGGACCGAGGCGGCGCGCCTGGGGCTGGACGGCATCGTCCACATCCCGGGCTGGGCGCCAAGGCTCCTCCCGGCTGCGCAGCGCGCGAAGTACGCGACGATGATGGCCGGGGGTTCGCAGTTCATGTTCGGCTGGTTCGAGCTGGTCGACCTGGAGGGGGCCGAGATGCAGCAGGCGATCAATGCCCTGGCGTCGAGGCGCATGCACCTGGACCCCACGCTCGTGGTGTTCGAGCGCGCCGTGCGCGGTGACGACACCACCGTGACGCGCTCGCCGCACCTGCGCGATGCGTCGCCCGCGCTGCTCAAGAACTGGCGCGACTTCTTCTCCTTCAGCGCCGGATGGTCAGCCGATGACTTCCGCCGCGCGCGGGCGGCGTGGCCCAAGGCGCTGCGCCTCACGCGCATGCTGTACGACCGGGGCGTCCTGCTCACGGCGGGTACCGACGCCAACAACCCGTGGACCGTCCCCGGCGAGAGCTTCCATCGCGAGCTGGAACTGCTGGCGGAGGCCGGCATTCCACCGGTGGACGTGATCCGCATCGCCACGCGCAACGGTGCGCAGGCGCTGGGTATCCTGGGCGAGGTGGGGACGATCGAACCCGGGAAGCGCGCCGACCTGGTCCTGGTGCGCGGCGACGTCAGTCGCAACATCTCGGCAACGCGCCAGGTGCAATGGGTGGCACGAAGCGGACGGCGGGTGGTGCCGGCGGAGGTGCTGCGCCGGGCAGGGCTCCGATAGGAGTCTCACCCGGCAGCTGTCGCGGTCTCCCGGCGTGCCGACGGAGTCCGTGGCGTGTCGGCATCTCGTGATCACCGTGTATCGATACGGCGCCCTGGCCTGGGCCTGGCGCGCCATCATCGCCGGCGCCCTTGTGGCTGGCGGCGCGTGCGCCTTCTTCGCCGTGAGCAAGGCCGCGCTGGTGCTGGCGGTGATTGGTGCGGTCCTGGTGACACCCGCCCTCTTCTTCGGTTGCGTCGTCGCCACGCACATTGCGCAGACCGAGGAAGGGACGATGGTGGTGCGCTCGCTCGTGTTCACGCGCCGCACGATCACGCGCGATCGCCTGCGCCCCGCGCGCGTGCGGCAGTACGCACAGGGAACGGTGGCGCAGGTGTACGCACCTCGGGCATGGATTCCGGTGCGTGGCGGATTCCCGGTCTACGTCGACCTGCTGGCCGACATTCCCGACCCCAGGTCGTTCGCGTCGTGGTGGGGGGTACCGGCGCGGGAGATTTCCCGCCGGCGTTAGGGCGACTCCTCGTGCGCACTCGGCGCCGCCGAGGCGACAGTGCGGCCATGCCGGCCGCCCAGGATCGCCGGTGCACGCAGAGCAGGGCGCGCCTTCGCACCTAGCGCGCTACCCCACCAGCTCGCCGCCCCACGCCGCCGGATCCACGTCGGCTATGGTCTGCGTGAGCGTCCACGAGTGCCCGGCGATGTCCTTCACGACCGCCTGCCGCTCGCCGTACGGCATGTCTGCCGGCTCACTCACCCCCGCCCCGCCCGCCGCAATCGCGCGCGCGTAGGTAGCGTCCACGTCGCGCACGCGAACCATCAGCGTGGCCGGCGGACGCCCGCCGGCGGCCGGCGCCGCGGCCGCGTCCCAGGCGGCGACGACCACCGCCGCATTCCCCATCGTCAGCTGCACCCGGTGCCCGGGAATGCGCAATCGCTCGCGGCAGCCCAGCACCCCGGTGAGCCACTGCACGGCCCGGTCCAACTCCGGATAGCTCCGCACCGGGATCATGGCGGCATCGGGGATCGAGCGGTTGCGCGCCAACCGCCCGGCCCCGGGAGCGGGGGACGCGTGCTGCACGAATCGCAGCGTGTTCCCGTCGGGATCGTCGACGTAGAACTCGCGCGTCCCCCAGCCCTGGTCGATGGGTCCCTCGTGTACCTGCGTGGGCGACCGCGGATCTCCGGGCGTCACGAGCCCACGCGCGCGAAAGCCGTGAACCAGTGCGTCGACGTCGTCGCACTCGACGACGACCGCCTGCCCAAACTCGCCGTCGCCGGCGTGGCTCGACAGGAAGACCCGGTCGCCGTTGCGTTCCAGCACGCAGAAGCCCGGGTCCGACGGGGCCACCTCGCCGTCCGGCAGGTGAAAGTCGAGCGTCTGCGTGTAGAACGCCAGCGATCGCGCCACCTCTCGGCAGCGTATGGTCGGGATGATCGCCATGTCGCTCAGCGGCCCGCGGTATCGTTGCGTCGCACGTCGCGCCGAGCTGCACCGCGTCCTGGCGCGTCACCGCTCGACGCTTCGCTTATTGACGCATCGCTTCCTGGCGCTTCGCGGCGCCGGCGGCGTAGCGCCACCACCCCAAGCGCCAGGAGCGGAATGGCGAAGAGCAACAGTTCGAAGCTCCCCGATCCACTGTCGGGGGCAATGCCGAAGACGCGTTCAATGAAATCCATGAGCTCCTCCTCGTGGCAACGATAGCCTCGGTCGAGGCGGGCGGTGAGTGGTGGCGCGCCTGTCGGGAAGGACGGCGCACGCAACGCTCCCCCCTTGCGCCACGCACGAGCCCGGCGTTGTGTCATCCCCGACCCGTAGCCGCCGGTTCTCTCGAGGCGCCCGCACGCGCCTTTCCCCCTCACCGGAGGTTTCCATGCTGCGCAAGGTGTTGCAGGTCGTCGGCGGAGCGCTTGTCGTGCTGCTGGCGGGCTTCGCGATCTTCGTCGCGTCGCGGCAGAACCTCCGCTTCGACCCCCCGTTCCCGGATATCACCGCCAGCACCGACTCGGCGGTCCTGGCGCGCGGCCACTACGTGGTGCGCGTCATTTCGCCGTGCGCCGGCTGCCACGGCGATCCCGCTCAGCGCGTCGCCAACATGGAGGGGACCGAGGTACCGCTCAGCGGCGGGATGCTCTTCGACATTCCGCCTGGCAAGTGGTACGTGCGCAACATCACCCCCGACTCGGCCACAGGGCTCGGTGCAGTGAGCGACCAGGCCATCGCGCGTGCGCTGCGGCACGGCGTCGGACACGACGGGCGAGCGCTCCTCCCCTTCATGGAAGTGCAGGGGCTCGCCGACGACGACCTGCCTCTCTCGCGACCGCGGCGCCCGTGACAGTCAGCCCGGCCTTCCGGCTGCAGC
>CAZVDJ010000256.1:0-6411 GCA_964626245.1 uncultured Gemmatimonadaceae bacterium | reverse complement strand
GGGGTCCGCCGGCGCGACCCCAACTTCCGGCAGATCGGCGAGTCGCCCAGCTTCCTGACCAACGATGACGTGGAGCTGAGCGGCACCTGGCGGCTGGACCGCTTCCTCCCTGCCTGGTGGGGGATGGCGTTGCCGCTGACGGTCACACGCCGGGCCAGCGGGGCGTCGCCGGAATTCCTCTCCCGCTCCGACATTCCGGGTGCCGCCGTGAGCGGGTTGCGCACCCCGCGCACCGAGCAGACGACCTACAGCCTGAGTGCCAGGCGCGCCACGCCCCTGGTGGGGCCGTGGTGGGCCTCGATCGTGAACAACGTCCTGCTCGACGGCGCCGTGAACGCGCTGGGCAATCGCACCGAGTTCCAGGATGGGCGGCTGCGCGACGTGAACGTCGGCCTCGACTTCTCCAGCGCTGGCCTGCTCGGCGGCCTCCCCACCGCGACCGTCCCCGGCGCCCCGGGGAGTGGCGGATGGTCCATCGGGCTCCCGTGGGGCGGGAGTGCCGCGGCGTTGCGGCTGTCGCCCACCCTGGTGCGCGTGACCAGCGCCGTGGTTCGCACCGCCGACACGCGCTCTTCCTTCCTCAACCCCGCCGGCTCCCTCACCGACTCGGCGCGCACGGTGGACGGATTGCAGCACGTCTGGCGCAACGTGAGCTCGGTGGAATTCCAGCCCCTGCCCAGCGTCACCGCACGGTGGGATGCCACCAGCGTACACGACCTGCGCGGCTACGGCGACTCCACGCCCAACGCCATTGCGGCTGGCGAGGAGCGCTCGCGCCTGGTGGGGGTGGATGTGGGGCTCGAGCGCGAGCGGTCCATGGCCGCCTCCGTCACCTGGGCGCCGCTCACCCTCCCCTGGTTCCGCCCGCGCGTGGCGCTGGGCTCCACCTACTCCATGCTGCGCGACCCCAACAACCGCGCGCTGGTGACGCGACTGGACGGACGCGAGGTGGATCCGCGCCTGGCCCGCCGCCTGGGCAATACGCAGCTCATCACCGCCGCCACCACCGTCGATCCCGCGGCGGGGCTCAACGCCATCACCGACGAGTCGTCGCGATGGCGCAGGCTGGGGCGCATCGTGCGCCCCATCGATGTCACCTTCACGCGCAACCAGCTGGCGGCGTATGACGGCGTTGGCCGCACGCCGGGATTCGGCTTTCAGTGGGGATTGGGGACCATCGATGACTTCCGCTCCCTGGGCGGCGACGAGGCGGCGAGCGCCGGTGCCTCGAGCGACCTCGTGGTCGGCAACTCCCTCACCTTGCCCGGCGGCCTCACCCTCACCAACCGCCTGCAGCGGAGCGACGCGCGCCACTGGAACCGCCGCGATGTCGGGGTGCGGGCCCTCATCGACGGCGAGGCCTTCACCTATCCGGACGTCTCGATGCGATGGAGCGGGCGTCCCCGTGCGCTGCAGCGGATCTTCAGCCAGCTGGGAGTGACCGCGCGGGCGCTGCAGTCGCGCCAGACGTGGACCCTGCCGGGCACCGGCGACGCCGTGCTCGCCGAGGGGCGCACCTCGCGGCAGGAGTCGTATCCCTTCACCGGCGCCGCCACCACCGCGTGGGGCGAGTTCGGGCTCTCCGCCTCCTACGCCCTCACGCGGCGAGTCGACTCGCTCCCCGGCAGCGTGGCGCGGCGGCGCTCCAGCGACCTGGCCGCCGACCTTTCCAAGTCGTTCGACCTTCCCGACACATGGAAGGTGCGGAATCCGTTGCGCTTCCGGGTATCATGGCAGGAGACGCTCACGCAATCGTTCGTGACCAACGCGCTGGCCGACAATGCGCGTAGCCGGCTCACCGACAACGGGCGGCGCGCGTTCAACTTCAACGCCGACACCGACGTCGCGGAGAACATGACCTTCTCGCTGCAGGGGTCTCGCGTCGTCACCTTCGACCGGAACTTCAACCGCCGCTTCGTGCAGACGGTGGTCACCGCCGTCTTCCAGCTCAACTTCTTCTCCGGCCCTCCCCGATGACCCGTGTCACCCTCGCGCGAGCGCACCGCCTAACGCGGTGGCGGCTGGCGGCCCTTGCCCTCCTCGTGGCCGCTGGCGCCTGCGCGGGCGGGGGCGAGGAGGGACTCCCGCCCATCGCCTCCGGCCCCTTCGATGGCGAGCGCGCCCTGGGCTACGTGCGCGCGCAGCTCGACTTCGGGCCGCGCATTCCCGGCACCAGCGGCCATCGAGCCGCGGGCGACTGGATCGAGCGCCTGGCGCGCGAACGCGCCGACACCGTCATCGTGCAGCAGTGGACCCACACCGCCGCCGATGGCGCGTCGCTCCCGATGCGCAACATCTTCGCGCGCTTCCGCCCGCAGGCGACCGAGCGCGTGCTCTACGTGGCGCACTGGGACACGCGCCCGCGCTCCGAGCGCGCCAGCGACAGCACGCGCCGCGCACTCCCGGTCCCCGGCGCCAACGACGGCGCGAGCGGCACCGCCGTGCTCCTCGAGCTCGCCGCGCGGCTCAAGGAAACGCCGCCCTCCATCGGCGTTGATCTCCTCTTCGTCGACGGCGAGGACTATGGCACCTTCGGCCCGCCCGATGTCGACGTGCTGATCGGCGCGAAGTACTTCGCCGAGCACCTGCCGGACCCCGATTATCGCCCCATGTTCGGCGTGCTCTGGGACATGGTGGGTGACCGCGACCTGCGCTTCGACCAGGAGACCAACTCGGTGCAGCAGGCCCCCGAGGTGGTGGCGCGCGTGTGGGAGGTGGCCCGCCGGCTCGGCTACGGGACCACCTTTCCCAACGTCCCGGGGCTCGCCATCACCGACGACCACCTTCCGCTGCTGCAGGTCGGGCTGCGCGTCATCGACGTGATCGACCTCGACTACCCCTGGCACCACACGCCTGACGACACCATCGACAAGGTCTCGGCGGCATCGCTCAAGATCGTGGGCGACGTGGCGTGGGCGTTGCTTCCGCGGTAGGGCGGCGACGCGTCTCGTGGCGGCGAGGTGACGGAGAGCGGCCGGGCCCGGGCCTTGGGTGATTCAGAGCGGGACGCGGAGGTTCGCGGAGGTTCGCGGAGGTCACGCGGAGGTTCGCGGAGAGAAGACTCTGGAGGGCACTCCTCTGCTGATCCATCAAGAGCAGAACACGGAGTCACGCGGAGGACTCGCGGAGGACTCACGGAGGTACACGGAGAGCAGGACCACGATGCATCTCCTCCGTGAACCTCCGCGTGACCTCCGTGCTCCTCCGCGTCCCGCTCTTGTACACGTCCCCCACCCAATCGCGAGAGTCCAAGCGCACGAATTCGGTACGACACGCGACAATACGGTACGGGGCATTCGGACCGGGCGACGCACCTTTGCGCCATGCCCTCGCCCGCAAACCGCGCCCCCCTCGTCCTGGCCCTGGTCGCCGTACTCGGCGTCGGCGGGCGCATGCTGCGTGAGAGGGCAGGGGACCCGGTAACCGACAGCGCCTCGGAGTCCCCTTCGAAACATCGACCCGGCGCGATGTCGCCGCTCGACTCCCAGATCGCCAAGGTGGAGCGGGCCGCTTCGACCAGTCGACGCGGAGAGCGCCCGGCCAGGCGGTCGAAAGGGAGGTCAACCCGTTCCCCGGATTCGACGTCGCGCACCGGCTCGCGCTCTGGCGCGGCCTCGAGCGACCGCCCCTCGTCGCCACGCACCGAGTCCACTCCCTTCGGTGCCCTTCCGCCCGAGCTCCGGTCGGCCCACGCAGCGGCGCCGGCCTCCCCTGACCGTCGCGTGGGCGGAACTGCACGTCGGGTGACCAGCCGGTCAGCCAAACCCTCGACGCCAACGTCGGTCCTTATCGTCGACCTGGACCGCGCCCCAGCCGCCGAAATCGAGCGTCTCCCGCTCATCGGCCCGGCGCTCGCCAGGCGCATCGTTGCCGACCGAACCGCCAACGGCCCCTTCCGCTCGCTCGACGGCCTTCAGCGCGTGCGCGGCGTCGGCCCGTCCATCGCGAGCCAACTGCAAGGGCACGTGACGTTCGGGGGGGAGGGGCGTCCCTGACATGTTGAGCCTTGGCCGCCCCGAGGCGCCTTCGTCATCGCCGCGTTCCCTCAGAATGGCCGCGCCTCCAGCCCCCCAGACCGAACGCATCCAGGATCTGCTCCTTCGCGAGGGGCGGATCACCAAGGAATCGCTCGATCGTGCGGTCCGCGAGGGGAAGTCCAACAACCTCGGCGTCGCCTACAACCTCATAAAGACCGGGGCGATCGACGAGCTGGAGCTCACCAAGATCCAGGCGCGCCTGTCGCGCATGCCCGCCGTCGACCTGTCTCGCTTCGAGGTCGACTCGCGCATCATCAAGCTCGTCCCCGCCGACATCGCCACCAAGCACCTGGTCCTTCCGCTCAAGCGCGACGGGCGCACGCTTACGGTGGCCATCGCCGATCCCACCAACCTCGGCATCCTCGAAGACCTCAAGTTCATCACCCGCTACGACATCTTCCCCGTCCTGGCGGGTGAAGTCACGTTGCGGGGGGTCATCGAGAAGCAGTACGACGCCGGCGACGCCGCCATGACGTCGTTGCTCGAGGACATCGCGGGGCTGGAGGGCGATGTCGAGGTCGTCGACGACCAGGAAGAGGACGTCTCGGCTGCCGCGCTCGCCGCCGCCGTCGACGACGCCCCCGTCGTCAAGCTCATCAACGCCATCCTCACGGATGCCGTCAAGCGCGGCGCCTCGGACATCCACTTCGAGTGCTTCGAGCACGAGCTGCGCGTGCGCTACCGCATCGACGGCGCGCTGCAGGAGGTCATGAAGCCGCCCATGAAGCTCAAGGCGGCGCTGATCTCGCGCTTCAAGATCATGGCGCAACTCAACATCGCCGAGCGGCGCGTCCCGCAGGACGGGCGCATCAAGCTCAAGATGGGGAACAAGGTCATCGACTACCGCGTGTCGACCCTCCCCACGCTCTTCGGCGAGAAGGTCGTGCTGCGAATCCTCGACAAGGGGAACCTCACGCTCGACCTGGAGAAGTTCGGCATCGAGCCGCGCGCCGAGCGCGAGCTGATGGAAGCGGTCTCCAATCCGTACGGCATGGTGCTCGTCACCGGCCCCACGGGATCGGGCAAGACGACGACGTTGTACTCCGCCTTGTCCAAGGTGAACAACATCGACGTCAACATCATGACCGCGGAGGATCCCGTCGAGTACAACCTCTTCGGGATCAACCAGGTGCAAGTGCGCACCGAGATCGGGATGACCTTCGCGGCGGCGCTCAAGGCGTTCCTGCGGCAGGACCCGAACATCATCATGGTCGGCGAGATTCGAGACCTGGAGACCGGCGGCATCGCCATCAAGGCGGCGCTCACGGGCCACCTGGTGCTCTCCACGCTGCACACCAACTCGGCCCCCGAGACGGTCACCCGTCTGCTGGACATGGGGCTGGAGCCGTTCAACGTGGCGTCGGCGCTCAACCTCGTGCTGGCGCAGCGGCTCGTCAGGCGCATCTGCTCGCGCTGCCGCGTGAAGTACATCCCGGACGAGGTCGAGCTGGCGGGGGCCAAGGTCTCGGCGTCCACCACGCTCCGCTCGCTGCACTTCACCGACGAGGCCATCAACAACGCCAAGCTGCGCGCCATGCCCGACGCGGCGCAGCAGTTGGCGGGGATCACCCTCGACTCCACCATCGGCGACCTCCCCTTCTTCAAGGGCAAGGGGTGCGACGACTGCAACGGCACCGGCCTCAAGGGTCGTCAGGGCCTCTATGAGGTCATGTTCATGACCCCGTCGCTGCGCAAGCTCATCCTGATGAACGTCGGCGCCGGCGAGATCCGCGACGCCGCCATCCAGGACGGCATGCTCACCCTGCGCATGGACGGCTGGCTCAAGGTGATGAAGGGGATCACGACGCTGGAACAGGTGATACGCGAGACGGCCGTGTAACGGCCGTCTCACGAGACGGGGGACGGGAGATGGGAGACGGGAGGAGATGATGCGAGCGACGCAGGGATCGCGGGAATCCGCCGGCGCGGTGGGGCGAGCATTCCATCGGCGGCGTGCCCCCGATCACAAGGTGACCACCACGTACCGCGACCAGTCTACAGACGGCAGCAGACCGCACCCGCAAGGTGCGATTCCGTCCTTCCGTCCTCCCGTCTCCCGTCCCCCGTCTCCCGTCTGAACGCATGACCCGTCCTGCCGGCGCCCCCAACGTCAACCTTCGCTCGCTGCTCGAGGAGATGATCGAGCGCGAGGCGTCGGACCTGCACGTCACGGCGGGCGAACGAGCCAAGCTCCGGGTGGACGGGGACATCGTGAACTCCAACGTGGAGTACGTCCTGTCGCCCAAGGACACGCTGCAGCTGGCCTACTCGGTCCTCACCGAGAACCAGAAGAAGCGCTTCGAGATGGAGGACGAGCTCGACTTCTCGTTCGGCATCCAGAACCTGGCGCGCTTCCGCGGCAACTGCTTCAAGC
>CAZVDJ010000255.1:0-6411 GCA_964626245.1 uncultured Gemmatimonadaceae bacterium | reverse complement strand
GGCTGCGGCGAGCGATGGCGGCGTGAAGTCGTCGCCGGCGGCCCGCCGGCTGGCCGCCGAGGAGGGGGTCGACCTCTCGGCGGTCGCCGGCACCGGGCGCGGAGGGGTGGTGAGCAAGCCCGACGTGGTGGAGCACATGGCGTCCGCCACGACCAGCACGATGGCGACCCCGGCTCCCGCAACGGCCCCGCCACCGACACCGTCGGTTGCCGCACCTGCCGCCGCGGCCGCCACCGCACCGGCGCCGGCGGCCGCTCCGCCAGTCGCAAGGCCTGCCGCGGCACCCGCCAGGGGGTCGGCGGTGCGCGAGACGCGGGAGAAGATGACGACGCGCCGTCGCCGCATTGCCGAGCACCTGCTGGAGGCGCAACACGCCACCGCGCACCTCACCACCTTCAACGAGATCGACCTGACGGCGGTGGAGTCGCTGCGCGCGCGCATCAAGGATCGCGTGGAGAAGGAGCACGGCGTGCGCCTGTCGATGATGCCCTTCTTCGTGAAGGCGGCGTGCCTCGCGCTCAAGCAGTATCCGGTGGTGAACGCCAAGGTCGACGGCGACCACATCCAGTACCATCACTACGTCAACATGGGAATCGCCGTCGCCTCGGATGCGGGGCTGGTGGTGCCCAACCTCAAGGATGCCGATGCGATGTCGCTGCTCGACATCGCACGCGCCATCGTGACCGTCGCCAAGAAGGCGCGCGACGGCAAGCTGACGATGGACGACCTCACCGGCGGCACGTTCACCATCACCAACGGCGGCGTCTTCGGTTCACTCGTGTCGACGCCGATCATCAACTATCCGCAGGTCGGGATCCTGGGCCTGCACAAGGTGCAGGACCGTCCCGTGGTGGTGAACGGCGAGATCGTCGTTCGCCCGATGATGTACGTGGCGCTCTCCTACGACCACCGCATCATCGACGGCCAGCAGGCGGTGCTCTTCCTGGTGAAGGTGAAGGAGCTGATGGAGGACCCGGCGCTGATGGTCGTTGAGTGACAGAAGACGAGAAGACGGGCCTGTAAACCCTTTCGCCGCGAGCGGCGTCAAAGGAAGCAGAGGACGACGCGTCGGTGCGGTGGCGCTGAATCTTCCGGCGCAACGGCGCCGTAGGGAGCACCACCGGAGTCCAACCATGCCCAACGACTACGCCTTCACCCCGCTGCCACCATCACGTCTCGACGTGCGGCGCTCGCCGCTGGCCGACCTGGCCGGCAACTGGCGCGGGGAAATGATCCTCGACGGGTCGGGAGAGCGGGTGCCGTTCACCCTCCTTCGCGACCACACGGACGACGCCGCGGTCGCGGGACGCTTCCTCTTCTTCGCCACGCGCGACGTTCCCCCCACGGGAATGAAGCTGCTCGAGGCTGCCAATGCTGTCTTCGTCTCGCTCGTCGGCCCGTACTACTGCCCGCGCGAAAACGCGGACGTGATGACGGTCTTCGAGGGAACGCGCACTGACGATCGCATCGAGGGGACCTTCTACACGCGCGTACAGAACTGGCGCAACACGCTGCGAAGCGGGCGCTTTGTCGCGACGCGCGCCGGCACCAACGCCGGGAACAACGGATCGCGCGCTGCGTAGCGCGTCACCGGAGCCCGATCGGGTTCCATACACAGGGGCACCGCAGGGGACCGCGGTGTGGGGAGCGGGTGTGGTCGCGACGAGCGGCCACACCCGCTTAGTTTTCCTCCTCCCACTTCCCCAGTCCCGCTCCAGATGGCCCAGGATCCCTCGGCCGCCGATGTCGTCGTCATCGGCGGTGGTCCCGGCGGCTACGTCGCCGCCATTCGTGCTGCCCAGCTCGGTCTGTCCACCGTCTGCGTGGAGATGGACAAGACGCTCGGCGGAACGTGCGTCAACGTCGGGTGCATTCCGTCCAAGGCGTTACTCCAGTCGTCCGAGCACTTCGAGTTCTCGCGCCTGCACGCGCACGAGCACGGCTTTGACTTCGACGGCCTGCGCCTGAACCTGGCGCAGATGATGAAGCGCAAGGATGAGGTCGTCGCCGCCAATACGCGCGGTGTCGAGTTTCTCTTCAAGAAGAACGGCGTGACCTGGGCCAAGGGGCGAGGGACGCTGAAGCGCGGAAACGTCGTCGACGTGACCGCTGCCGACGGCACGGTGACGACGTATCAGGCGCGACACGTCATCGTCGCCACCGGCTCGGTGCCGTCGGCGCTCCCCTTCCTTCCGGTCGACGAACACCGGGTGCTGTCGAACGTCGGCGCGCTCACCATCCCCGAGGTGCCGCGGCACCTGGTGGTCATTGGCGGTGGCGTGATCGGACTCGAGCTCGGCTCCGTCTGGCGCCGGCTGGGCGCCAAGGTGACGGTGGTCGAGTTCATGCCCACGATCCTCCCGGGCAATGACGACGACATCACGAAGGAAGCGGACCGGATCTTCCGCCGTCAGGGGCTCGACATCCGCACGGGAACACGCGTGACCGGGGCAAGCGTCGAGCCCGGGCGCGTGCTGATCACCATCGAGAAGGACGGCGTGCCGTCTCAGCTCGACGCCGACTACGTGCTCGTCTCCGTCGGCCGCAAGCCGGCGCTGCATGGCATCGATGCCGACGCGCTGGGGCTGGCGGTGGGAAGCCGCGGCGAGGTGCTCGTCGACAGCCAGATGCGCACCAACCTCCCGAATGTGTTCGCCATTGGTGACGTGGTGGGCGGCAAGCTCCTGGCGCACAAGGCCGAGGAGGAGGGGGTGATCGCCGCCGAGGTCATTGCCGGCAAGCCCTCGCACATGCACTACCACTCCATGCCGGGCGTCGTGTACACGTGGCCCGAGGTGGCGACAGTGGGGCTCACCGAGCAGGAGGTGAAGGCGAGCGGGCGCGCGTACAAGGTCGGGAAGTTCCCCTTCTCCGCCAACGGGCGTGCCCGCACGATGGGAGAGACCAGCGGCTTCGTGAAGATGATCGCCGACGCCGAGACCGACGAGCTGCTCGGCTGCCACATGATCGGCGCCAATGTCTCGGACCTGCTGGCCGAGGTGGTGCTTGCCTTCGAGTATCGCGGCTCATCGGAAGACATCGGGATCACGGTGCACTCACACCCGACGCTGTCCGAGGTGACCAAGGAAGCGGCGCTCGCGGTGCTGGGACGGGCGATACACATCTGAAGGGCAGAAGACGAGAAGACGAGAGGCGCATGACCCGCTACGGCACCGTTCTCTTCGACTGCGACACGACGCTCTCTGCCATGGAGGGGATCGACGAACTGGCGCGCAACCATCGCGACCAGATCGTTCCACTCACCGAGGCGGCGATGCGCGGGGAAGTGCCGCTGGAGTCCGTCTACGCGCGTCGGCTCCACATCATCAAGCCCTCGCGCGCCGACCTGGAGCGCATCGGCCGGATGTACGTGGAGCGGCTGGTGGACGGGGCGCGTGAGGTGGTGACGGGACTGTCGCGCGCCGGGGTGGACGTGCACATCATCTCGGGCGGGCTTCGCCCGGCGGTGCTGCACGTGGCCGAGTCGCTGGGCGTCCCGCCGGAGAAGGTCCACGCCGTGGACATCCACTTCGACGACGCCGGCAACTTTTCCGGCTTCGACGAAGCCTCGCCGCTCACGCGGGACGGCGGCAAGCCGGCCGTGATCGAGTCGTTAGGCCCGCTCGCCCGTCCGCTGATGCTCGTGGGCGACGGCAACACCGACCTGGACGCCAAGCCGGTCGTGGACTGCTTTGTCGGTTTTGCCGGCGTCGTGGCGCGCCCGCGCGTGGTGGCGCAGGCGCACGTCGTCATCGAGCAGCCCTCGCTCCTGCCGGTCCTCGCGCTCGCACTCGACGGATCGGAGCCCTCAACCCAGCCTTCCGCCCCATGACCAGCGTCGCCCCATCGTCCAGCTCCACGCTCCCGCCCGGCGCCAGCGTGAAGGCGCCGCCGTTCGGTGCCTTCTTCCTTCCCGGTCCCACCGAGGTGCGCCACGACGTGCTCTACGCGATGACCGCGCAGATGATCGGCCATCGCGGTGCCGACGTGGAGGCGCTCATGGCGCGGGTTGCCCCTAAGCTGCAGCAGGTCTTCCGCACCGAGCGCCCGGTGTACTCGGTCACGTCGTCGGCCACCGGGCTCATGGAGGCGGGGGTGCGCAACGGCTGCCAGCGCCGCGTGCTGTGCTGCGTGAACGGATCCTTCTCGGAGCGCTTCTACAAGGCGAGCGTGAACTCGGGGATCCCCGCCGACACGCTCGAAGTCCCGTTCGGCGCATATCACACGCCGGAGCAGCTGGCGGAGGCCCTCAAGGGGGGAGCGTACGACCTGGTCACCATCGTGCACTCGGAGACGTCGACCGGAGTGCTGAACCCCATTCGCGAGCTGGCGGAGGCGGCGCACGCCACGGGTGACGTCGCCGTCGTGATCGACACGGTGTCATCGCTGGCGGCTGGTGCGGTGGAGACGGACGCGTGGGGGCTGGACTACGTGCTCACGGGCTCTCAGAAGGCGATCGCGCTCCCGCCGGGGCTCGCCTTCTGCACGGCGAACGCGCGCATGTTCGAGCGGGCGCGTGCCAGCGCGCGGCGCGGCCTCTACTTCGACCTGCTCGAGTTCGACGAGTACTTTCGCAAGCACCAGACGCCCAACACGCCGGCGGTCTCGCTCCTGTACGCGCTGGACGTGCAACTGGACCACATCCTGGCCGAGGGGATGGAGGCGCGCTGGGAGCGGCACGGGCAAATGGCCGAGTACACCTGGCGCTGGGCCGAGGCGCGCGGGCTCCGCATCTTCGCCCCGGAGGGATACCGGTCGCCTGGGGTGAGCTGCATCCTGATGCCCGACGGCGTGAAGGGTTCAGCGGTTGCGGCAGCGATGAAGGCCAAGGGGTTCGTGATCGCGACGGGCTACGGCGCGCTCAAGGACGACATGGTGCGCATTGGGCACATGGGGGAGCACACGCTGGGCGAGGTGGAGGTGCTGCTGGAGGCGTTAGGCGGGGTGTTGGGGCGGTAGCGGTCGTCGGAGACGAGAGCAACCTCCTCCCCCCTCCCGTCTCCCGTCTCCCGTCTCCCGTCTCCCGAACGACAACACCCCTGGCCGCCTTCGCGACCAGGGGTGTGCCGTTCGATGTGGCGCTCCCCCCAGAGACGCTCACACCTGTGCTGCGCACTTCTCCCTCACGTGCGCCGCATCACGCGGCGCCGGGGGTTCGTCAGCCGTTGCCGATGGGGCCACCGGGGCCGCGCATGCCACGCCCCACGCACCAGGCGGCACGCTGCTCGGCCGTGAGCACGGCCATGATGTCCTCGTACAGCTTCTTCTCGGCGGCGCGCAGGCGGACACGGGCCGCGTCGGCGGTGGCGAGGATCGCCTTGATCTCGGCGTCGCTCTTCCCCGCCCTCTTCGCCTCCTTCACCTGCTCCCCAACGCTGCGGAGCAGCTGGATGTCGGCGCGATTGGCGGTCTCGAACGCATCGCGCAGTGCCTTGATCTGCGCCAGTTGCGCCTCGGTCAGCGCCGGGGCGTTGCCATTGCGGCACTCACGCACCTTGTTGGCCTCGATCCACGCACGCTGTGCCGGCGTGTAGATCGCGAGGATCGCGACACGCAGCGCCGCGAAGCGCGCATCCATGCGCACCCGGATGGGGAGCGCCTTCTCCAGGATGGCGCGGACCTCGTCGCGCGACTTGTTGGCGGCGCGCGCCGCCTTGGCTTCGGTCTCGATCGCCTGCAGCAGCGCCAGGTCGGCGGCGTTCTCCTTCGTGAACGCCTCGTGCAACGCCTGGATGGCGGCCTTCTGCTCGGTGGTGAGCGCGAGGGAATCAGGGAACTGCGCGCCACCGATACCGGCGCGGTCCATGATCGCGCTCGTCGACTGCGCGTAGTCGGGGACGATGTCGATCGCCTCGGTGGCGGTCGAGACGTTCGTTGGGGCGGTGCTGTCGCTGCTATCGCACGCGGCTGCGGACAGCAGGATCACCGCAAGCAGCGGTGCCACGGTCCGTCGTTGGGTCAGTTGCATCGGAGATCTCTCCATGGGCAAGGGACGCCTCGCGCCATCGCCGCCATCGCGTCACGTCGGGGCCGTGCACGGGAGTACCATGCGGCCTCGTCGCGTCTGACGCTGCACGGCGATGCGCGTTAAGGGGACACGCCATGTCGCGCACCCCCTGACATCCGACCCAGCTCGATGCGTTCAGTTCCCCTCGAAGACCAGCTCCAGCGGGACATAGCCGTCGTCGTCACCACCTTGCGGCGGAAAGGCGACAGTCAGCGTCACCCATCCCGTGTGATCGGGCTCACCCAGGGCAAGCGGCATCATCGTCGCCTCGGGAGGCAGCACCGTCACGGCGCGCACGCGACCGCCAGGTGCGCGCACGCGGACGGCATAACGCTCGCCCGCGCGCCCCTCCACGCGCACGCGATATCGCCCTCCCTCCAGGCGCTCGGACCGCACGCGGAGCC
>CAZVDJ010000254.1:0-6421 GCA_964626245.1 uncultured Gemmatimonadaceae bacterium | reverse complement strand
TTCAGGTAGACCTCGAGCAGCTGCACCCTGGGGAACTCGCGCGCCATCGCATAGCCCAGCACGATCTCCCGCGCCTTGCGGCGCGGCGTGCGATCGGCGCTGAGGAAGAGGTTGCGTGCGAGCTGCTGGGCAATGCCGCTCCCCCCGCGGGAGAAGTCGCCCTGCATCATCCGCCGCCCCAGGGTGCGCAGCTCGTCCAGCGGCAGGGGGCCGCGCTCGAAGTAGCGTTCGTCCTCGGCCATGACCACGGCGCACGACAGGACCGGCGCGATGTCCGCCAGGCGCACGGGGCGGAACGACACGACCGGCTGCCCCGCGTCGGCGGCCGCGCGCATGTAGCTGGTGTTCTCCGGAAGCTGACCGCGCCGCAGCGCGGCGATCTCCTGCCGGACATTCCACGGCGCCATCGCGATGTCGGCCACGAGCAGGAGGACGGTGAGGCACGACAGCCGAACGAGCAGTCGCCACGACGTCCCGCCGCCCCGGCGCTCGTGGGCGGAGGGAGCGGTGGACACGCATTCCGCTGTTGGTCCCCGTGCTCCTGACCTTCGACGTCTCATGGCGTTCGTGACCTGTCGCGTGATCTCCGCGTCCCGTCCCCCGGCGCCTCCGCGCCCCCGGCGCCCCCGCGCCCCTCGCCGCACCTGGCGAGCATGGTGGGACTGATGGCAGTGAATCGAATGATGCGATGGCTGCGCCGGGCCGCGGCGGGGGTCGCATTGCTCCCCGCCGCCTGTGTCGGTGGCGATGACCCGACGCCGCACATCCCCCGACTCGACGGCCCGTTGACAGTGCGGCTCACCTACCCCACCCCGGACACCCCCGTCCCGTCGGTCGACTCGATCGCGCTCTGGGGAACCGTAGGCACGGGGCGTGCCACGCTCAAGGCGGACGGGCGAGACGTGTCGGTGGAGCGCAACGGGACCTTCGCCGCCTTCATTCCCGTGGCACCCGGGGCGGCCCCTCGCGTGCGGCTGGTCGCACGACGGGGACGCGACTCGGTGGTGCACGTGATCCCGCTGCGTCGCGACGGCGGAGCCGGGGGCGGGGCTGGGGGCGGGGCTGGAGGCGGCAGCGCTGTCGCGAGCGCCGCGCGCGCGGCGGTCCCCAAGGGCGCCGCGGGTAGCTCCACCGGTGCGTCGGTCGGTACGCCTCCTCATTCCGCATCGGCCGACGCGGATGTCATTCGCGACTGGTCGCGCTGGGTGCGCATGCGCCGCCTGCCGAGCGATACCGCCGACAGCGCGACGCAGTGGCGGCCGATCTACTCCCGCTGGCGCCCGTCGGGCGAAGTCGCGATCGCCCTCCCGCAGGGGATGCGGCTCCACGCCGACGCCCGCACCGCCCGCGCCATTCGCCTGCGCCTTGCCCCCGACGTGCGCGTCTGGATCCCCGCCGTCGATGCCGACACGATCGCCCCCCCGCGATCCGAGACGCTGGTCGCGACCGCGCCGCGCGTGACCGCCGACTCCAGCGAGTGGCTCGTCTCGGTCGGACTGGCCGAACGATTGCCCACCACGGTGGAGCTCTCGGGCGATCGACTGGTGTGGACCATTTACGGCGCGCGCTGGCGCGAGCGCCCGAAGGCGCAGGACGGCGACGGACGCCCCGTGCGTCGGATCGTCCCCCGAGACAGCGCAGCCGGGCGCGTGATCGTCGACCTCGGACTGGTGAGCATTCCGCTGGGATGGCGCACCGAGTGGCGCGACGGCGCGTTGCACCTGCGACTGCGGCGATTCCCCCCGCGCACGAACTCGCTGTCCGGTCTCGTCGTGACCCTCGACCCCGGCCATCCCCCCGACGGCACCGTTGGGCCATCGGGGTTGATGGAGGATTCGGTGACGTTGCACGTGGCGCGCGTGGCCGCCCAGCAGCTGCGCGCGCTTGGAGCCGACGTGCGGGTGACACGCCGCGACCGAACCCCGCTGTCGCTCGAGGCGCGAGCAGTCGTCGCCGAGCGGTCCGCTGCACACGCCTTCGTGTCGATCCACCTCAACGCCCCCGGCCCCGGCCGGCCGCCGCAGGCGGTGGATGGCACGCAGGTGTACTGGATGAACCCCAACGGGCGGGCGCTGTCGCGCGCCCTGCTCACCGAGGTGTCGCGCGCCCTCGGCCAGCGAGCCATCGGCACGTACGACGGCGAGTTCGCCGTGCTGCGCCCGGCGTGGCCCGCCGCCGCGCTCGTCGAGGGGAGCGGGATCGTGATCCCTGCACGCGAGGCGTTCTTCCGCACGCCGGCCGGCGTGGACGCGTACGCGCGAGGAGTGGTGGCGGGAATCCGCCGCTGGTGGCGGTCCGACGCGGCGCGCGCGCTTCCTGGTCGTCCCGCGCCGGGGCGTCCGGCCCCCTAGCCGCCAAACGTTAGGCGATGCTTCACGCGCGTTGCCGCAGCGCTACGGGGCCACGCGGTCACGTGTGATCGCGCGCTCGGCCGCCTGCGCCAGTGCGGTCACCACGTGGTCGAAACCGGCAAAGCGCGGATCGCGCGTGTGGCCCGCGACGTACCGCGCAAAGATCTGCTGCACGATGACCGCCACTTTGTACAGGCCGAAGGCGTAGGCAAAGACGGCGTGCCGCACCGGGCGCCCGGTGCGCGCCGAGTACTCGGCGACGACTTCCTCTCGCGTCAGCGTCCCCGCCAGCGTCGTCACGCCCAGCCCCAGGGCGCGGAGCGCAGGCGGGTCGCCGGGCTCCACCCAGTACGCGAGCGTGGTGCCCAGGTCGAGCAACGGGTCGCCGATCGTCGCCATCTCCCAGTCCAGGACGGCCACGACGTTCCACGGGGCACCGGGATCGAGCACGAGGTTGTCATACTTGAAGTCGTTATGCACCAGGGCCGCCCCCGCATCGGGGGGTTGGTGATCGGCGAGCCACGCGGCGACGCGATCCAGCACCGGCTGCTCACCGGTGCGTGCCGCCTCGTATCGCCGCCGCCAGCCGCTCACCTGGCGCTCCACGTAGCCCTCGGGGCGTCCCAGCCCCTCCAGGCCTGCCGCGCGATAGTCCACCGCATGGATCTCGGCCAGCGTCACGACCGCGGCCGTGGAGACGCGACGCGCCAGGCTGGGATCCTCCTCCCAGCCTGCCGGGGGGCGATCCCGCAGGATGATCCCCTTCGCGCGCGTCATGAGGTAGAAGGGGGCGCCCAGCACGGCAGGATCGTCGCAGACCGCCACCACGCGCGGCACGCGGGCGTAGGCGGCACCAAGCGCCTGCAGCAGGCGGGCCTCGCGCACCACGTCGTGCGCCACCCCCTTCCCCACGCCGGCCGGCGGCCGGCGCAGGACCCACGACGCGTCGCCCGCTTCCACGAGGTAGGTGAGGTTGGAAAAGCCGCGCGGGAACTGCGACACGCGCACGGCATCCTCCGTCACGCCGCGCGAGGCGAGGTAGTCCTGCAACGCCGCGAGGTCGAGTTCCTCGCCCGCGCGCACGGGGGCCGCGCGATCGATGGCGGCGTCGCTCATTCCCGGACCGACAGGCCGTGCTGCTTGAGCAGGCCGCGGGCCACCACACCCTTGTGCACCTCGTCGGCGCCATCGTAGATGCGCGCCGCGCGCTCGTGCCGGAACCAGTACGCGAGCGGCAGGTCGTCCGTCATGCCCAGCGCCCCGTGCACCTGGATGGCCCGGTCCAGCACGCGCTGCAGCACACCGGCCGCGTAGAACTTGATCGCCGACACCGCCTCGCGCGATGCCGCCGATCCCTGGGCGTCGATCTGGCGCGCGCAGTCGAGGATGAGGAGGCGCGCCGCATCGATCTCGGCGCGCGAGTCGGCGATCATGTGCTGCACGCTCTGCCGCGTGCCGAGCATCACGCCGGGCGAGATCTCGCGCGTCGCCGCATGACGGCAGGTGAGGTCCAGCGCGCGCTCGCAGATCCCCATCCATCGCATGCAGTGATGAATGCGTCCGGGCCCCAGGCGGCGCTGCGCCAGCGCGAACCCCTCACCCTCCTCGCCGATGCGATTGGCCACCGGCACGCGGCATCCCTCCAGTCGCACCTCGCCGTGCGTGGCGTACCCTTCCCCGGCATCGCCCATGACCTTGATGTTGCGCACCAGCGTGAAGCCCGGCGTGTCAGTGGGGACAATGACCTGGCTGGCGCGCCGGTGCGGTGCAGCTGACGGGTCGGTCACCGCCATCACGATGGCGAAGGCGGCGCCGTCGGCCGCCGAGGTGAACCACTTGTGTCCGGTAATCACGTAGTGGTCACCGTCGCGCAGTGCCCGCGTCTCCAGCCAGGTGGGGTTGGAGCCCGCGCGCGCCGGCTCGGTCATGGCGAAGCACGAGCGCACGTCGCCGCGCGCCAGCGGCGCCAGCCATTGCGCCTGCTGCGCCGCCGTGCCGTGCGCGTGCAGCAACTCCATGTTCCCGATGTCGGGGGCCTGGCAGTTGAGGGCATAATGCCCGATGGGCGTGCGCCCCAGCTCCTCGCTCACGGCGGCAAAATCCAGCAGCGGAAGCCCCAGGCCGCCCATCGACGGGGGAAGGTGTGGCGTCCACAGTCCGCGTCGCTTTGCCTCGCGCCGCGCCTCCTCCAGCGCGGGCGACACGGCATGCCACGGGTCGTTCAGGTAGCGGTGCTCCAGCGCCAGCAGGACCTCGTCCACGAAGGCGCGCACGCGCGCACGGAGGGACGTGTCGGTCTTCGACGCCTGCGACATGGTGCGCTCCCGCTAGATGGTGTAGCCGCCGTCGGCCATGTAGGTCCCACCCGTGCAGAACGACGAGGCATCCGACGCCAGGAAGAGCGCGAGCCCCGCCACGTCCTCGGGCATCCCCATGCGAGGCAGGGGCTGCTCAGCCATCACATGCTGCAGCACCGATTCGTTCCCCCACAGCGCCCGGCTGAAGTCGGTCTTGATGAGGCCCGGGCAGATGGCGTTCACGCGCACGTTGCGCGGCCCCCACTCCCGCGCCAGCACGCGCGTGAGGCTCAGGAGCGCGGCCTTGCTCACGCTGTAGATCCCCAGGTTGGCCTCGGGAGAGACGCCCCCGATGGACGAGATGTTCACGATGGATCCCGCTCCGCGCGCCGCCATTCCGGGAAGGAACCGCTTGGCCAGTTCGAACGGCGCACGCAGGTTCACGTCCATGATCTTGGCAAAGGCCTCCGGCGTCGTCTCCTCCACAGCGCCGTAGACCGGGTTCGCGGCCGCATTGTTGACCAGGATGTCGATGCCCCCGGGGTGCGCGCCAAGCACGCCATCGGCCAGCGCGTGCAGCTGCTCGAGGTGCCCCACGTTGGCGGGCATCCCCTCCACGGAGCGCCCCGCCTCACGCAGCTCGCGCACCACCTGCTCCACCGCCGGCGCCTTGCGCGAACTGACGATGACGTGCGCCCCGGCCTCCGCGAGCGCCGCCACAATCGCGCGCCCGATGCCGCGCGTCCCTCCAGTCACCAGCGCCACCCGCCCAGACAGGTCGTAGGTCATGCGTCTCTCTCGTCCTCTCGTCTTCTCGTCTTCCGTATCCGATCACTGGACCTGGCGTTCAACCACCGGCAGCACGATGCGCGACGGATGGCGCGACGAGCGGTACACGCGGTGCGTGGCCACGGTGAAGTCGCTCGGCTTCGCCTCGAAGATGTTCGGGATGAATCGCTGCGGATTGCGGTCGATGAGCGGGAACCAGGTGCTCTGCACCTGCACCATCACGCGGTGGCCCTTCTTGAAGGTGTAGGCGTGCGTGTGCAGGTCGACGGTGAAGTCGGTCACGCGGTTCGGCGTGAGCGGCGATGGCCGCTCGAAGCTCTTCCGGAATCGCCCGCGAAAGACCTCGTTGGCCACCATGAACTGGTAGCCATTCATCTGCAGCGGCGTCATGCCGGTATCGGGATAGACGTCAATGAGCTTCACGATCCAGTCGGCATCGCTGCCGGTGGTGGCCGCATTGATCGTCACGCTGATGTCACCGGCGATCGTCAGGTCCTCGGCCAGGACGCCGGTGTCGTAGCTCAGGACATCGGGACGGTTGTGCACGAAACGCTGGTCCTCGGTGAGCCAGGTGGACCAGGTGGAGCCACGCGGGTCGTACGTCGCCTGGATGGGGCGGGCGCGATACGGCACCGGCTTGTTGGGGTCGGAGACGTATGCGTCGAACTGACGGGCCGCCGCGGCGGGAGGAGCGGCGGGCGGCGCCTCGGTGGACAGCGCGCCGCCCTCACGGAAATAGAACGACCGCGGCGACGACGCCGCGCGCGGCGGCCACGACTCGTAGCGACGCCAGACGTTGCTCCCCGCCTCGAACACGATGGCCTCCGCCAGCCGCACCGCGCCCCGCTGGTGCAGGTGCTGCGCGAAGAACGGTCCCATGATGGAGTCGCGGAAGAACTGGCCCGTGGGCTGCCCGAACTGGATGGGCCCGAGGCTTCGTCCCTCGCCCCGCATCCACCCGCCATGGTTCCATGGCCCGACCAC
>CAZVDJ010000253.1:0-6433 GCA_964626245.1 uncultured Gemmatimonadaceae bacterium | reverse complement strand
GGACCAGCCGCGCGCCGAGCTGGTAGAGCATGGGCACCGCCGCCACGCCGAACAGCATCGCCGGCAGGCGCACCGCCCACGGTGACTCGCCGAAGAGCGCCCGGCTGGCGTGCGCCAGGAGCGCGTACAGCGGGTGATGGTTGTCGCCCCAGAAGTCGGCCAGGATCTCCGACGTCGGGGCGCGGAACGAGCGCACCAGCGAGTAGATCTCGTCCACCCACAGGCCGCCGTCCAGGCCGATGATGCGCGCGACGAGCGCGACGGCAACGATCGCGGCGAGCGCCATCGGCGCCGAAGCGGGCGACGCCGAGGCGGCGCCGCCGTGTGCCGCGTGGGCGAGTGCCGCGTCGCCGTGTGCCGGGTCGCCGTGCGCGGACGCGCGCGACGACGCGGGTCCGTGGGGGACGCGCGTCGCCGGTGCGCCGGTTGCCGCGGTGGCGCCGGACATCGTCAGCGGGGGCGTCCTGCCCACCGGCCGAGGTCAGTCCTCGACCACATGCGACTTGAAGATCTCGCGGTACTGCGCCCACTTGCCCTGGTCGAACGCCATCCCCTGCAGGCAATCGACGGCGCAGTACGCCATGTAGAGGGCGTGGTGCGTGTTGTCGTGCGCGAAGAGCCCCTGCCGTCCGTACACCAGGACGTTGGGCTGTGCGCCGGCCCAGCTGTCCAGCGTGCCTAACGGGACCTCGTACCCCTTGAGGTAGATCGGGTACGCCTGCGGGATGCGGCGGATCAGGACGTCGGTGGGTTCGGCCGGGAAGGGGATCCCCGCGGTGGCGGCGTCGCGCGCCATGATCCGGGCCAGCTCGGCGTCGCTCGCCGTCCAGAGCTCGTCGCCGATCGTGCACGGATACTCGCCGCACAACACCGTCGAGTTCCGAGGTTCGGTGGACCGGAAGTAGTTCTTGGGCTCCGACAGCCGCGTGACGCGCACGTTCTCCTCGGGGAAGTAGTGCGCGTCGGTGGTGGTGAACTGCGCCACCGGGAGCTTGACGTAGACCAGGACCATGGCGCGGTAGTGGATCTGCGCCGCCGCCTGCATCACCGGCGAGTCGGCCGGCGCGTCCATCAGCTTCGCCAGCAGGGTGATGGGAATCGTGCTCCAGATGTAGTCACAGTCGATCTCCCGCACCGCGCCACCGTGCTCTGCGGTCACCGTCCAGGTATAGCCCGGGGTACGGCTGCGCGTGATGCGCGTGGCACCCCATCCCAGGGCCAGTTCGGCGCCTAACGACGTGGCTTCCCTTGCGTAGGCACGCGAGATCTGGCCGTACCCCTCGCGCATGTAGTAGTAGTTGCCGCCACCCACCGGGTTGAGCAGGCGCCTGATCAGCTTGGCGAAGCTCCCTGCCGAGACGCGCTTCCTGGCCTGGATTCCCGACAGCATCTCCGGCTCCTTCCCCCACATCTTGCGGCCGTAGGGGAAGTAGAAGTGCCGGCTCATCGTCGGTCCGAGGTTCGCCAGGAGCACCGAGGCGTAGGTATCGCCCTCGGCACCCTTGGCCACCTTGGTCATGACCAAGTCGCGCGCCATCCCCAGCGCGAATCCCTTGTCCAGCCGCTTGAGCAGGTCGAGCGTCTGGATGGGGAAGTGCAGCCACTTGCCCCGCAGGCGAATCCGTCCGTGCCGCGCAAAGTCGCCGAAGTCCGGCCCGAGCATCCGCTGGATGTCGGCCAGGATCTCGGGAGCGACGGTGTGGTGCAGGCGGTGGCTCCCGAAGTCGAGCCACTGTCCCCCCCACTGGAACGAGCCCGCGACTCCGCCCACCACGTCCTGCTTCTCCAGGAGCGTGACGGTTGCCTTGTCGGCGCGGCGCAGCTGGAAGGCGGCGCCGCATCCGGCAGGCCCACCCCCCAGGACGACCACGTGCGGCTGGCGGCTCATGCGACCCCGCCGCCGGAGGCGGCGTTCCCGGCCGCCCCGCCGCTGGCGCTACGCGGATCGCCCCACCGCTTCCACGGGGCACGCCCCGACGACCAGAGCGATTCGAGCAGGTCGCGCTCTCGCAACGTGTCCATCGGCTGGAAGAACCCACCATGCTTGAAGGCCATCAGCTGCCCGTCGCGGGCCAGCCGCTCGAGCGGTTCGCGCTCGAGGATCGTGTCATCGCCGGCCAGGTAGTCGAACACCCCCGGCTCGAAGACGAAGAAGCCACCGTTGATCCACCCGCTCTCGGCCTGCGGCTTCTCGCTGAACTGCGTCACCGCGTCGTCCGTCAGGCGCAACCCGCCGAAGCGCGCCGGCGGGCGAACCGCCGTCACCGTGGCCAGCTTGCCGTGCGCGCGATGAAAGGCCACGAGGGCCTGCAGGTCCACGTCGGAGAGACCGTCGCCGTAGGTCGCCATGCAGGTGGTGTTGTCCGTGAGCGACCGCAGCCGGCGCAGGCGCCCGCCGGTCATGGTCTCGAGCCCCGTGTCCACGAGCCCGACGCGCCAGTCCAGGCGGCTCCCCTGCAGCACCTCCATGGAGCCGTCCCGCAGGTCGACGCGGAAGTCGCTCTCGTGCACCGCGATGTTCTTGAAGTACTCCTTGATCATCTCGCCCTTGTAGCCGCAGGCCACCAGGAAGTCCTTGAAGCCGTGCGAGGCGTAGAAGCTCATCAGGTGCCAGAGCATCGGACGCCCGCCGATTTCCACCATCGGCTTGGGGCGTGACGACGTTTCCTCGGCGAGCCGGGTCCCGCGACCGCCGGCGAGGATGATCACGTGCATGCGAGGGATCGATCGAGAGGGGAATCGAGGCGAGTGACGGAGGGACGGCGCAGGACGGCGTGCGGCAACGCCCGCGTCACTCGAACCCCCGGCCGCTCAGCGCCTCGCCCGTCATCGGCAACGCCACCGGCGCGCCGGCGCGCCAGCGCGAGAGCTCCGAGGAGAAGCGATAGCGAATGAGCCCGCTGAAGAAGTTCAGGCACGTCCCCGCGTTCACGTGCGACAGCCCTCGGCTCCGCATGCGCGCAAAGACCGAGTACTCGATGCAGCGCACTCCCAGGTAGTACGACTTGATCATGATCTCGGGGTCGAGGAACCAGTCCTTCGACGACAGCCCCATGCGGCGCACGACGTCGCGGTGCAGGATCTTCGGCAGCCCGTTGATGTCGAACGAGGCAATCCGCGGCCAGAGGATGCGGAAGAGGGTGTTGTACGTGACGGAGACGACCTTCCGGATGAAGCCGTCCATGCGGAAGCGGCGGCGCGCCTTGGCCAGCACCGGCTCCTCGCAGGCGAGCGCTTCCTCGAAGAGATGAACCGTCTCGTGCGCATCCACCTGCGAGTCGGCCGGGATGAAGCCGATCCACGGCGCCGTGCAGTGCGGAATGCCACTCAGGATCCCGAAGCCGTACCCCTGGTTCTGCTCCACCCGAACGCGGACGACCGGCTGCCCCTGGTCGACGTACTCCTGGATGATTTCGCCCGTACGGTCGCGCGAGCCGTTGTCCACCGCCACGAGCTGGAGCCGGTGCCCGGCGAGGCGAAAGGCGGCGAGCGTGCGGCGAATGGTCTGCCCCACGATCGCCTCCTCGTTGTAGCACGGCATCACCAACGAGATGTCGGGAGGGGCGAGCAGCTCCTGGGGGTCGGGCGGCGGCAGCGGAATCGATGGCATCCGAAAGTCAGCGTAAAGGCTTGGCACAGCTCGACATGCGTAGGTTGGTGGCGTGGGTTGCAACTCGTTGGTCCCATGCCGGGCCGCCTCTGGACACCCCCCAACGCAAGTTCCGTGACCACGTCCTCACCCGCTCGCGCCCCGCGCACCGGCCAACCGATGACGATCACGACCGTAGCTTCGGTGCATCGATTCGCCGAGCGATTGGAGGAGGTGCCTGCGGTGTGGCGCTCGTGCCACTACTGTAGGCAACATCGCCCGGTCTCGTAAGTCGCCCGGGACCGCCGCTGCCAAGGCCGTTCGTCGGGGTGGGCGTCCAGCCATCGAGCGCGTGGCCACGCAACTTGCATAGGGGCGATACCGCAGCCGCCACTCGTCAGTCCTTCACCCGTCGATCGCGAGCGCCGCTGGCGCACCGCCCGATATTCGAACCCGGTTACCACATGTCAGTGTTGAAGTCAGGAGCAGCAACGGAGGCGGGCGACCCGAGCTCCCTCCCGGCCGGCGAGCACGTCCTGCATGAGGACGCCGCCCAGGCGGCGGCAGGGATGGGCGAGGCGGCCGACGCGCTCGAGGGGTGCACCGTCCTCGTCTCCGGCGGGGCCGGCTTCCTTGGCGCCGCCATGGTCGATGCGCTGCTCCACCTGAACCGCACGCGCTTCCGGCGGCCGGCGCGAGCCGTGATCGTCGACAACTTCGTGACCGGAGTACCGGCGCGCGTGCAGCGCCTGGCGGTGGACCCGAACGTCACGGTCATCAACGCGGACATCTCGCGGGACGTGGCGATCGAGGTCCCATTCCAGTACGCGATTCACGCGGCGGGGATCGCCTCGCCCATCGTGTACCGGGCCAAGCCGCTGCAGACGGCCGACGTGAACGTGTGGGGGCTGCGCCGGATGCTCGAGCTCGCGCGCGCGCAGTCCGACCTGCGCGGCTTCCTCTTCTTCAGCACGAGCGAGATCTACGGCGACCCCGACCCGGCGCACATTCCCACGCGCGAGGACTATCGGGGCTACGTGTCGTGCACGGGGCCGCGCGCCTGCTACGACGAGTCCAAGCGCTTTGGCGAGACGCTCGCCGTGGTCTACCACCAGGAGTTCGGCTTCCCCATCCGAAGCGTGCGGCCGTTCAACGTCTACGGGGCCGGCCAGCGCATCGACGACGGGCGGATCATTCCCGACCTCATGCGCGCCGCGGCGCGCGGCGAGGAACTCGTCCTGCACTCCGATGGCCGCGCCACGCGCTCCTTCTGCTACATCAGCGATGCCACGGCCGGGTTCTATCTGGCCATGCTGAAGGGGGTCCCCGGTGAGGCGTACAACGTGGGGAACGACCATGAGGTGAGCATTCGCCAGGTGGCCGACCTCGTCTCGTCGATCAGCGGGACGCCGGTGACCTTCAAGGTGTCGAGCGACCCGCACTACCTCACCGACAACCCGCAGCGCCGCTGCCCGGAGCTCACCAAGTCCCGCACGCACCTGGGCTACGCGCCGCGCACCTCGCTGGAAGAGGGAATCCGGCGCACGCTGGAGTGGGCGCGGGAGACGGTGCGCTGATGCGCGTCGCGGTGATTGGGGGCGGCCCGGTGGGGTTGGTGAGCGGGGCGGTGCTGGCGTCGGTGGGCCACCAGGTCACGGTGGCGGACATCGACGCGTCGCGCACGGCACGCATTGCACGTGGCGAGCCCCCCTTCCACGAACCCGGGCTTCCCGAGCTGCTGCGCGAGGTGGTGAGCGCCGGCCGACTTCGTGCCACGCAGGATACCGCCGACGCCGTGGCCGACGCCGAGGCGATCCTGATCTGCGTGGGAACGCCTCCCACGGGGAACGGTGCCGACCTTCGCGCGTTGCGCGCGGCCAGCGCCGCGGTGGGCGCCGGGGTACGGGGGCGTGGCGGCTATCGCGCGGTGGCGGTCAAGAGCACGGTGCCGCCAGGAACAACGTCGCAGGTCGTCGAGCCGATCCTGCGCGAGCACTCGGGGATGGGTGGTGACGCGCTGGGGATCGGGATGAACCCCGAGTTCCTGCGCGAGGGGGTGGCGGTGGACGACATGCGCGTCCCCGACCGGATCGTCCTGGGAGTTGGTGACGACCGCGCCCGCGCGACGCTCACCGCCCTCTACGCGCCGTTCGATGCCCCGGTCATCGTCACCACACCGACCGGCGCCGAGATGGCGAAGTACGCGTCGAACGCGCTGCTCTCCACGCTGGTCTCGTTCTCGAACGAGATTGCGGCGCTGTGCGAGTCGGTGGAGGGGGCCGATGCCGTGGCGGCGCTTCGCGCGGTGCACGCCGACCGCCGCTTCAAGGGCGACCCCGCTCGGCCGCACGCGCCGGCCAGCATCACGTCGTACCTCCTGCCGGGCCTGGGCTACGGGGGGAGCTGCTTTCCCAAGGACACCGAGGCGCTGACGGCGTGGGCGCGCGAGCGGCAGGTGGAGACGCCGCTGCTCGACGCGGTGCGCTCGGTGAACGCCACGCGCCCCGACCGCGTGGTTGCGCTGCTCGAACGCCGGCTGCAGCTGGCGGGGGCGCGCGTGGCGGTGCTGGGGCTGGCCTTCAAGCCGGAAACCGACGACCTGCGCGAGTCGCGTTCGCTGGACCTGGTGCGCCTGCTGCACGCGGCCGGCGCGGAGGTGCGGGCGTGCGATCCGGTGGCGTCGGAGCAGGGGCAGGCGCTCCTGGCCGGCGTGGCGACGGTGACGGCCGACCCCGAGTCGGCGCTTTCGGGGGCCGACGCGGCGGTGCTCGCCACGGCCTGGTCGTCGCTCGTCGCGCTCGACCCGGCGCGCGTGCGGCAGCTCATGCGGCGCCCGCTCGTCCT
>CAZVDJ010000252.1:2663-6440 GCA_964626245.1 uncultured Gemmatimonadaceae bacterium | reverse complement strand
TCGTACCCCGCCGCGACGAGTCCGTCGCGCACCCCGCTGGGAGAGCCCGGGAGGTTGATGACGAGCGTGCGTGCGCGCGTTCCGGCCACGCCCCTCGACAGGGCGGCGCGGGGAAAGCGGTCGAGCTCAACACCTCGCAGGCGTTCGGCAATCCCGATTGCCTCGCGCTCGATGACGGCGCGCGTCGCCTCGGGCGTCACGTCGCGTGGCGAGAGGCCGGTGCCGCCGGTGGTGAACACGACATCGGCCACGTCGCCATCGCACCACGCCAGGAGGGTGCGCACGATCTCCACCGTCTCGTCAGGCACGATCGTGCGCACGGTGACGGCGGCACCGTGTGCCGCCGCCCACGCCACGATGGCATCGCCCGACGCGTCGGCCCGCAGCCCGCGGGCACCGGCGTCGGAGACGGTCAGGACGGCGAGGCGCATGGGCACGGTCGCCACCTCTTCCAACGCTTAGAGGTGGGACCCCTGCTTGTAGAAGGGGAGCTTGACGACGGTCGCGGGCACCCGCTTGCCGCGGATCTCGACCTCGAAGGTGGTGCCCTCGGCGGCTCGACTGGCCGGGAGGTAGCAGGTCCCGATGCCAATGCCCAGCGACGGGCTCATCGTCCCGCTGCACACCGCGCCACTGGGGACACCGTCGCAGAAGACCGGGTATCCGTGCCGAGGAATGGCGCGGTCGGCAAAAGTGAACCCGACGAGCTTGCGCGGGACACCCGCCTGCTTCTGCCTGACGAGTGCATCGCGCCCCACGAAGTCGCCCTTGGCCAGCTTGGTGATCCACCCCAGGTTGGCCTCGAGCGGCGTGACGGTGTCGTCGATGTCGTTGCCATACAGCGCCATCCCCATCTCCAGCCGCAGCGAGTCGCGGCAGCCGAGTCCCGCCGGTGTCACCCGCGCGTCGGCCGTGAGGGCCTTCCAGACCTGCTCGGCGTGCGCCGGCGGGAAGTAGAGCTCGAAGCCATCCTCGCCCGTGTAGCCGGTGCGCGAGACATAGACGCCGGCGACGCCGGCCACCGTCCCCTTCGCGAAGTGGTAGTACTTGATGCCGTCCAGCGCCACGTCGGTGAGTGGCTGCAGCACGTCCCTGGCCATCGGTCCCTGCAGGGCCAGCAGGGCCACCTGGTCGGAGATGTCCTCGAGGGTGCAGTCGAAGCGCGCCGCGTGCGGCGCGATGTGGGCCAGGTCCTTTGCGGCGTTGGATGCGTTGACCACCATCAGGATGCCATCCGGCTCGCGATAGACCAGGCAGTCGTCCTCGAAGGTCCCCCGGTCATTGAGGATTCCCGAGTATTGCACCTGGCCGAGGGCCAGCGAGGCGACGTTGTTCGTCGTCACGTAGTTCACGAAGTCCACGGCGCCAGGGCCGCGCACCAGGAACTCCCCCATGTGCGAGACGTCGAACAAGCCGCAGCGCTCGCGGACGGCCTTGTGCTCCACGGTGATCCCCGCGGGGTAGTGCACCGGCATCTCGTACCCGGCAAACGGGACGAGCTTGGCGCCAAGGGCGGCGTGAATGGCGTGGAATGGCGTACGCTTGAGCGGAGCCTGGGAGGAGTCGGCCATGGTCGCGGTGGGTGGATTCGGTGGAGCGAAATATGGGTGCGCGGTGGCAGCGGTGGCGACCTACAGCGATTCGCCCCCCATGAGCACCGCCATGATCGCCTTCTGGATGTGCAGGCGGTTCTCCGCCTCGTCCCACACGCGGCTCTGCGGGCCGTCGATCACCTCGGCGGCGACCTCCTCGCCCCGGTGGGCCGGCAGGCAGTGGAGGAAGATCGCGTTAGGTTCGGCCCTGGCCATGAGGGCGGCGTCCACCGCGAAGCCGGTGAAGGCGCGTTCGCGGAGCGCCTGCTCGTCCTCCTGGCCCATGGACGCCCAGACATCGGTGGTTACGACGTGCGCCCCCCGCACGGCCTCGGCTGGGTCGCGCAGCAGCGTCACGCGCCCGTGCTCGCGGGCGCGCGCCAGGAGCGCGGCGTCGGGATCGTACCCTTCGGGGCACGCGAGGCGCAGCTCGAAGCCCAGGCGCCACGCGGCGTTGAGCCACGAGTTCGCCATGTTGTTGCCGTCGCCGATCCACGCCACAACCCGGTCCTCGTGCGTCCCCAGGTGCTGTCGCACGGTCAGGAGGTCGGCCAGGACCTGGCATGGGTGCAGGTAGTCGGTGAGGCCGTTGATCACCGGGACCGTCGCATCGCGCGCGAGTTCCTCGACGTCGGCGTGCGAGAAGGTGCGGATCATGATGCCATCGACGTAGCGCGAGAGCACGCGTGCCGTATCGCCAATGGGCTCACCGCGCCCGATCTGCACGTCGCGCGGCGACAGGAAGAAGGCCGCGCCGCCGAGCTGGTAGGTCCCGACCTCGAACGAGACGCGCGTGCGCGTGGACGACTTCATGAAGATCATCGCCAGCGACTTGCCAGCCAGCGGCTTCTTGTCATACCGACCGGCGCGCATCGCCTCGGCGAGCCCGAAGAGCGATTGCAGCTCACCGGTGGAGAAGTCGGGAATGGCGAGGAAATCTCTGGACATGGGGGAGACGGGAGACGGGAGACGGGGGACGGGAGTGTTCGACCGTCCCAGCTCAGCCTCGCGCAAAGCTATCGTTCATCCATCGCGCACGGCACTCGCCCCGGGTGGGCCAACCTCCCCTCTCCCATCTCCCGTCTCCCGTCTCGCGCCTCACAAGATGTACTTCCGCAGGTCCTCGTCCTCGAGAATCCCCTTGAGGCGGTCCTGCACCATCCCGCGGTCCACCGTCACCGCGGTCGTGGCCGGATCGGGGAGGGTGAAGAGGACCTCCTCCAGCAGCGTCGTCATCACCGTGTGCAGCCGGCGGGCGCCGATGTTTTCCATGCGCACGTTGGCCAGCGCGGCGAGGCGCGCGATCTCGGCGACGCCATCGGTGGTGAAGGTGAGCCGCGCCCCCTCGGACTCCACGAGCGCGGCGTACTGCTTCGTGAGGGCGTTCTCCGGTTCGGTCATGATGCGGACGAAGTCCCCCTCGGTGAGCGGGGTGAGCTCCACGCGGATGGGGAAGCGCCCCTGCAGCTCGGGGATCAGGTCGCTCGGCTTGCTCACGTGAAAGGCGCCGGCAGCGATGAAGAGGACGTGGTCGGTCTTCACCATGCCGTACTTGGTCTGCACGTTCGACCCCTCGACGATGGGGAGCAGGTCACGCTGCACTCCCTCGCGCGAGACATCGGGGCCGTGCGACTCGCCGCGCGAACCGGCGATCTTGTCGATCTCGTCGAGGAAGATGATCCCCATCTTCTCCACGCGATCGAGGGCGTCGGTCACCAGGTCGTCCTTGTCGATGAGCTTGTCCAGTTCCTGCTCCATCAGGATGCGGCGCGCCTCGCTCACCTTGACCAGGCGCTTCTTCGTGCGCTTGGGGAGCATGTCCTTGAGCATCTCGCTGAACGACTCCATCCCCTCCGGGGCCCCCTGCGGCGTCATGACGTCGAGCATGGGCGAGGACGCCTGCGCCACCTCGACCTCCACCTCGCGCCCTTCGAGCTGTCCGTCGCGCAGCAGCTGGCGGAGCTTGTCGCGCGTGCGCTGGTAACGCTCGCGCGCGGCGTCCGCGTCGCGTTCCTGCTGCACCGTTCCGGTGGACGAGACGACGAAGACGTTGCCGCCGAGCGTGGCGTCGCGTCCCTCGCTTCCCGCGCTCCCGGCGCCACCCGCGCCCGCTGGCGCCGGTTTGGCGTCGGCGGGCACGGGGAGGAGGAGGTCGAGGAGCCGTTCATCGACGCGCTCGTTGGCC
>CAZVDJ010000252.1:0-2653 GCA_964626245.1 uncultured Gemmatimonadaceae bacterium | reverse complement strand
TCCACCTCCCCCTCGCGCTCGGTGCGCACCATGTCGATGGCGCTCTCCACCAGGTCGCGCACCATGGCCTCCACGTCGCGACCGACGTAGCCGACCTCGGTGAACTTGGACGCCTCGACCTTCACGAACGGCGCGCCGGAGAGCCGGGCCAGGCGCCGGGCGATCTCCGTCTTGCCCACGCCGGTGGGGCCGATGAGGATGATGTTGTTGGGCGAGATTTCGCCACGAATGGGCTCGGGGGCACGCTGCCGGCGCCAGCGATTGCGCAGGGCAATGGCCACCGCCTTCTTGGCCGCCTGCTGCCCGACGATGTAGCGGTCGAGTTCAGCGACGATCTGGCGCGGGGTGAGGTCGGCCAGCCGGGCGAGAGCCTGTTCGATGCGGGCGGTCATTGAGGGGCAGAAGACGAGAAGACGAGAGGACGAGAAGACGAGAGCGGGGTCAGGCGGAGGGTTCCAGGATCGTGATGTTCTGGTTCGTGTAGACGCAGATGTCGCCCGCGATCTCCAGGCTCTTGCGGACGATCTCGGCCGGGGTGAGCGCGGTGTGGTTCAGCAGCGCGCGCGCAGCAGCCAGTGCGTAGGAGCCGCCGGAACCGATGGCCAGGATGCCGTCGTCCGGTTCGATCACGTCGCCGGTGCCGGACAGGAGGAAGCCGTGCTGCCGGTCGGCCACGATGAGCAGCGCTTCCAGGCGCCGCAGCACGCGGTCGCTGCGCCAGTCGCGGGCCAGTTCCACGGCGGCGCGCGGCAGGTTGCCGCTGTAGCGCTCGAGCTTCTCCTCGAACTTGTCGAAGAGGGTGAAGGCGTCGGCGGTGGCGCCGGCGAAGCCGGCCACCACGCGTCCGCCCGCCAGGGTGCGCACCTTCTGCGCGCGCGCCTTCATCACCGTGTCGCCCTGCGTGACCTGTCCGTCGCCGCCGATGGCGAGGGCACCGTCGCGTCGCACGGCGAGGATGGTCGTGGCGTGAAAGCCGGGAAGACGAGTCGTGGAGGACATGGCGTCAGGCACGGGGATGGGCCTTCTGGTAGACCTGCTTGAGGCGCTCGACGGACGTGTGCGTGTAGATCTGCGTGGTCGAGATGCTGGCGTGGCCGAGGAGTTCCTGCACGGCGCGCAGGTCGGCGCCATTGTCCAGGAGGTGCGTCGCGAAGGTGTGCCGGAGCGAGTGCGTCGAGAGCCCCGCATCCTCGTCCACCTGGTCGAGGAACCGGGTGACCACGACCTGGATCGTGCGGGCGGCCATGCGCCTGCCCGTGCGTGACAGGAAGAAGGCCCCGCGATCGGCGCCGCGGCCAACCATGCGCAGCAGCTCGTCGCGCTTGGCGGCATAGTTGCGCAGCGCGCGCACGGCGTGGTCGCCCACCGGAATGATGCGCTCCTTGCGCCCCTTCCCGCGCACCTTGACCTGCTGCGTCACGAGGTCCAGGTCGGCCGCGTTCACTCCCCTAAGCTCTGACAGCCGCATGCCGGTGGAGTAGAAAAGCTCCAGGATGGCCAGGTTGCGGACGTCGGGAAAGTGCCCTTCCCACGCACGCGCCTCGGCGGCCTGGAAGAGGAGGTCGACCTGGGCCCGGTCCAGGGAGCCCGGGAGGTACTTCTCCAGCTTCGGCGTGCCGACCGCGCGCGCCGGATTGGCCTCGACCAGCTCCTCGCGCTGCAGGAAGCGATAGAGGGTGCGCAGCGCCGACAGGGCGCGGGCAATGGAGCGCCTGGACAGCCCCTGCCGAGTGAGGTGTCCCAGGTAGCCGCGCATGACGAGGCGGTCGACACCGCCCCAGGTGAAGCCCTCGATCCCCGTCTGGGACGCGAGGTACGCCACGAAGCCGTCGAGGTCGCGGGTGTAGGCACGCAACGTGTGCGGGGAGACGTCGCGCTCCTTCTCCAGGTGCAACAGGAAGTCGCGAAGGTCGTCCGGCCGGTGCTCCTCCCGCGGCCGATCCTCCGTCCCCGGTGCCGCGGATTCGATGGCGGAGGGGATGGCAGGATGATGCTCGGAGGCGGCGCCGCGCCCACCTTGGTGTTCGGGGGGGGCCCCCCGCGCCGCAGGCCCCGCCGCGCGTCGCCCGCTCAACGTCCCACCTCGAGCGCACCGATCCCCTGCTCCGCCTGCCACGCCGCGAGCGCCGCCAGCGCCCGCGCCGACATGCGCTCCTTCTTGAGGCGCTTGTCCCGCGGAGGGTCCGGGAGTTCGTCCAGCAATCCGAAGTTGGCGTTCATCGGCTGGAAGTGCCGGGGGTCGGCCTCTCGCAGGTAGCGATACAGCGCACCCAGCATGGTGACCGGGGGCGGCACCACCGCGCGGTCGCCGTCGAGCAGCCGGGCGAGATTGATGCCGGCCATGAGCCCGGTGGCGGCGCTCTCGGTGTAGCCCTCCACGCCCGTCACCTGTCCGGCGAAGAGGACCATGGGGTCATCGCGCAGCGACAGGTGCGGCGTGAGCGCGGCGGGGGCGTTGAGGTACGAGTTGCGATGGATGGAGCCATACCGAAGGAACTCGGCGTCGGCGAGTCCCGGCACCATGCGGAAGACGCGCTGCTGCTCCGGGATGCGGAGCCGCGTCTGGAAGCCGACCATGTTCCACATGCGCCCGGCGCGGTCCTCGCGCCGCAGCTGCAAGACGGCCCAGGGCCGTCGCCCCGTGCGGGGATCG
>CAZVDJ010000251.1:0-6449 GCA_964626245.1 uncultured Gemmatimonadaceae bacterium | reverse complement strand
GGCTTCGACTACGTCCTGCTCGACTTCCTTGGCGACGTCGTCTGCGGTGGATTCGGCCTCCCCATCGCGCGCGACATGTGCCAGAAGGTCATCGTGGTCGGGAGCAACGACCTGCAGTCGCTGTACGTCGCCAACAACGTCTGCTCGGCGGTGGAGTACTTCCGCAAGCTGGGCGGCAACGTCGGCGTCGCAGGGCTGGTGATCAACAAGGACGACGGCACCGGCGAGGCGCAGGCGTTCGCGCAGTCGGTCGGCATCCCGGTGCTCGCCTCCATCCCGGCGGACGAGGACATCCGCCGCAAGAGCGCCAACTACGAGATCATCGGCTTTCCCGGCGGCGCGTGGGGCCCGCAGTTCGAGGCGCTCGCGCAGCAGGTCGCCGAGGCGCCACCCATTCGACCGCATCCGCTCTCGCAGGACGCCCTGCTGGGATTGTTCAAGGGCGAGACGGTCGGGCGAAACGTGGTGCTGGAACCGGCGACGCTCACCGACATGTGCGGACGAGAGCCGATCCCCCGCAAGAGTCTCGAAGTCATCTACGACACCGTCTGATTCATGGCCCCCGCGAACCCGGAAACCGCCACTCCGCTCGCGGCAGCGTCCTCGCGAGAGATCGCGTACGATGCTGCGTCCGCTACGCCGGTCGACAACGACCACGGAACGGGCGGGGCGTCTCCCTTCGACGCCGTTACCCTGCCCAATCCCGACGCCGTTGCAGGTGACGGCATGGGATGTCACGCGGGGACGGTGGAACTGCAGCGCGCGGCCCGTGGCGCCGGCAAGCGAGACCTGCTCGACCAGCTGTCGCGAGACTATCCCAAGGGGCCGCACGACCAGCCGCAGTCGATGTGCCCCGCGTTCGGGTCGCTCCGCGTCGGGCTCCGCATGCGCCGCACCGCGACGATCCTCTCGGGTTCGGCGTGCTGCGTCTACGGCCTGACCTTCACGTCGCACTTCTACGGCGCGCGACGCACCGTCGGCTACGTCCCGTTCAACTCCGAGACGCTCGTGACCGGGAAGCTCTTCGAGGACATCCGCGAAGCAGTCTTCCAGACGGCCGATCCCGAGAAGTACGACGCGATCGTCGTCACCAACCTGTGCGTCCCCACGGCATCCGGCGTGCCCCTGCAGCTCCTGCCCAAGGAGATCAACGGGGTGCGCGTGATCGGCATCGACGTCCCGGGGTTTGGCGTACCCACGCACGCCGAGGCAAAGGACGTGCTGGCCGGCGCCATGCTGCGGTACGCACGAGCGGAGGCCGAGCAGGGACCGGTGCAGGCGCCGCGCGCCGGCGTCTCCGAGCGCCCGACTGTGACGCTGGTGGGCGAGATGTTCCCGGCGGATCCGATGTCGCTCGCCGCCCTCCTCGAGCCGATGGGACTGGCGGCCGGGCCGAGCGTCCCCACGCGGGAGTGGCGCGAGCTCTACGCGGCGCTCGACTGCGTCGCGGTCGCGGCAATCCACCCGTTCTATACCGCCAGCTACCGCGAGTTTGCCTCGGCGGGGCGCCCCATCGTGGGCTCTGCGCCCATCGGCGTGGACGGCACCGACGCCTGGCTCACGGCGATCGGTGAGGCAGCCGGCGTCGGTTCCGCGCGCATCGACGCCGCGCGCGACAAGTGGCTTCCCATCATGAAGGCGGGGATCGCGGCGAATCGCATCGACGCGCGCATCACGATGTCGGGCTATGAGGGTTCGGAGCTGCTGGTCGCCCGCCTTCTCGTGGAGGGCGGCGCCGACGTGCGGTACGTCGGCACCGCGTGCCCGCAGACAACCTGGAGCGCCCCCGACCGTGCGTGGCTGGAAGCCCACGGTGTCCAGGTGAAATACCGCGCCTCGCTGGAACAGGATCTCGCCGCGATGCACGCGCACGATCCGCAGCTGGTGATCGGCACGACGCCCGTGGTGCAGAAGGCGAAGGAGCTCGCGATACCCGCGATGTACTTCACCAACCTCGTCTCTGCCCGGCCGCTGTTCGGCCCGGCCGGGGCAGCTGCGCTCGCCGGCATCATCAACCCGGCCCTGCGCAACCGTGAGCGCTTCGCAGCCATGCGCGACTTCTTCGAGGGCGTGGGACAGGGGCACGATGCCTCGGGCTACGGGTTTGCCGAGGGCATCCCCACGCCACGCCCCGAGTTCAAGGACCGCTTCCGCCGTCACATGGCCGCACAGGCCAAGAAGCGGAAAGCCGAGGAGATGGTCTAGTGCTCGTCCTCGATCACGACCGTGCGGGCGGCTACTGGGGCGCGGTATACGTCTTCAGCGCGCTCAAGGGGCTGCAGGTCGTCATCGATGGTCCGGTGGGGTGTGAGAATCTCCCGGTCACCTCGGTGCTGCACTACACCGATGCCCTCCCCCCGCACGAGCTCCCGATCGTCGTGACCGGGCTGTCCGAGGACGACTTGGCGAAGAACGGGACGGAGCAGGCCCTCAAGCGCGCCAACGCGACCTTCGACCCCGACCTTCCGTCGGTTGTCGTCACGGGAAGCATCGCCGAGATGATCGGCGGTGGCGTGACGCCGGAAGGATCCAACGTGGTGCGCTTCCTGCCGCGCACGATCGACGAGGACCAGTGGCAGAGCGCCAATCGCGCGATGTTCTGGCTGTGGACGGAATACGGGCTCAAGCGCGGCGTGGCCCCGAAGCGGCGCGAACGCCAGCCAGGCGACAAGCCACGCGTGAACCTGATTGGCCCCATCTACGGCACCTTCAACATGCCGTCGGACGTGGCCGAGCTCCGTCGCCTGGTGGAAGGGATCGGGTGCGAGGTCAACATGGTGTTTCCCCTCGGCTCGCACCTGGCGGACATCCCGCGCCTCATCGACGCCGACGTGAACATCTGCCTGTATCGCGAGTTCGGCCGGCAGTTGTGCGAGGCATTGGACGTGCCCTACCTGCAGGCGCCGATCGGCGTGCAGTCGACCACCCGCTTCCTGCGCACCCTCGGTGAACTCACGGGTCTCGACCCCGAACCGTTCATCACGCGCGAGAAGCACGGGACGATCAAGCCGCTCTGGGACCTGTGGCGCAGCGTGACGCAGGACTTCTTTGCCACGGCGTCGTTCGGCATCGTGGCCACGGAGACCTACGCACGCGGCGTTCGCCACTTCCTGGAGGATGAACTCGGGTTTCCCTGCGCCTTTGCGTACGCGCGCCGTGCCGGCGTGAAGCCCGACAATGCGGCGGTGCGCGCCTCCATCCGCGAGAAACAGCCGCTGGTGGTACTCGGCAGCTACAACGAGCGCATGTACCTGGCGGAGATCGGCTCGCGCGGCGCCTACATCCCGGCGTCATTCCCCGGCGCCATCATCCGGCGCCACACCGGCACGCCGTTCATGGGGTACGCGGGCGCGACGTACCTGGTGCAGGAAGTCTGCAACGCCCTCTTCGACGCGCTCTTCCACATCCTTCCCCTGGGCGAGACGCTCGACCGGATCGACGCCACACCGGCGCGGGCCGCGAAGCCGCTGCCGTGGGATGATGCGGCGCGCGACGCGCTGGAGGCGCTGGTGGAGTCACAGCCGTACCTGGTGCGGATCTCCACCGCCAAGCGGTTGCGCGACCTCGCCGAGCGCGATGCGCGCGACGGCGGAGCGGCGGTTGTCTCCCGCGAGCACGTCCTCGCGTCCACGCGCGCCCTGGCCGGATCGTCGGCATGACGGCGCGCCCCTTCCTCACCTGCGCCGACTTCAGGAGGTGGTGACGATCCCTCGAGGCCCGTGACGCCCACACGGCGACACGCGCGCGATGGAGCCGGCTCCCGACCGTGGGGGCATTGCACCTGACCGGCTGACCCGTCCCGACTGACGGGTTCCCCAGGCTGCCGGGGCGCATGCAGCCGATCAACACCTTTCCTTTGGAGGAGTTATGGAAGGACCCTATGGCGGCATGAACGACGAGGAGGCGAGAGCCTTCCACGGGTACTTCGTTCGCGGCACGGTGGTCTTCGTGGCCGTGGCGATCGTCGCCCACATCCTGCAGTGGTCGTGGCGCCCCTGGCTGTGACCCTCGCACACTGACCTGGAGGACTCTCGATGTATCGCATCTGGATCGGGCTCAACCCCCGCATGGTGCTGTTTGCCGTGCACACGGCGGTTTCCATCATGGTACTGGTGATCCATCTCTTCGCCTTCAGCGTGGTGAACTATCCCGCGTTGGGGAACGAGAAGTACCAGACGGCAGCGTCGACGCCGTGAGTCGCGGCCGGCCTTCTTTCACCCTCACCTCTCTTGGGAGGCTCCCAAATGGCAGACAAACCCAACCTCACTGACGAAGAGGCCCGGGCGTTCCACGGGTACTTCATCAGCGGATTCATCGGGTTCACGGCCGTTGCCATAGCCGCGCACCTGCTGGTGTGGGCGTGGCGTCCGTGGCTGTAGGGCGACCGTATGTATCGCATCTGGATCGGGCTTGATGCCAAGGCGGTCCTCGGGGCCGTGATGGGCGGCGTGTCGATCATCGTGCTGGTGATCCACCTGTTCGCCTTCAAGGTCGTCGGGTATCCGTCCTTAGGTAACGCCCAGAAGTACACATCCGCCTCGCCGCCCGCAGCGGCCTTGCCGAAATGACGGAAGCGGCATCGGCGCCACGCGCGCCGCGGCGGTGGCACGTCAACGCCTGCGGGACGCAGGTGCACGCCTTCCCTGTCTCGAGGACACGTACTCTATGCATCGCATCTGGCTGGCATTCGACCCTCGACGGGTCATGGTGGCGCTGGTCGGCTTCCTGGCCGTCCTGGCCCTGCTCATCCATTTCATCCTGCTGAGCTCGAATCGCTATTCGTGGATCGAGAACGGCACGCTCCCGGCGTCCCAGGCGCCGGTGGGCGCGTCCTCAGCGGCGTCAGCGGCAGAAATGGCTCCCCTGCCCCCGGGCAGGTAGCTCGCGCGTGGCGGCGGACGTGGTGTGGCGCGGCGACGAGGCTGCGTCCCCCACGCCCCCCCACGGTGTCCCCACGCGGGACTTCCTTGCGGTAGGCCCTCAACGCGCACGCCTGGAGCATGCACGATGGCGCTATTGAGCTTTGAGAAGAAGTATCGCGTTCGAGGGGGGACGCTGCTTGGCGGCGACCTCTTCGACTTCTGGTTCGGCCCCTTCTACGTCGGCTTCTTCGGCGTGACCGGTGCGGTGTTCACGATCCTGGGCACCCTGCTCATCGTCTATGGCTGCGCCATCGATCCGCACTCGAGCATCTGGCAGTGGAGCATCGCCCCGCCAGACCTCAAGTACGGCCTGCGCTTCGCGCCCATGGCCGAGGGCGGCCTGTGGCAGGTCATCACGATCTGCGCCATCGGAGCGTTTGTCTCGTGGGCCCTGCGGGAAGTCGAGATCTGCCGCAAGCTCGGCATGGGATTGCACGTCCCGGTGGCGTTTGGCGTGGCCATCCTGGCCTACGTCACGCTGGTGGTCATCCGTCCGCTGCTCCTGGGCGCCTGGGGCCACGGCTTCCCGTACGGGATCTTCAGTCACCTCGACTGGGTGTCCAACGTCGGCTACCAGTACCTGCACTTCCACTACAACCCGGCGCACATGCTCGGCGTGACGTTCTTCTTCACGACCTGCCTTGCGCTGGCCATGCACGGATCGCTCATCCTCTCGGTGACCAACCCGCCCAAGGGCGAGCCGGTGAAGACGAGCGAGCACGAGAACGTCTTCTTCCGTGACTTCCTCGGCTACTCCATCGGCGCCATCGGCATCCATCGCCTCGGGCTCTTCCTCGCGCTCAGCGCCGGCTTCTGGTCGGCCGTCTGCATCGTGATCTCGGGGCCGTTCTGGGCGCGTGGCTGGGTGGAGTGGTGGAGCTGGTGGCTGAACCTCCCCATCTGGTGACAGAGGACACTCCCCATGCTCGAATACCAGAACCTCTTCACCCGGGTGCAGGTACGCGCCGCTCCGGACCCCGGCCTTCCGATCGACACGTCGACCGGGAGCCGGCTGGGCAAGGGTGGCTTCAGCAAGCTGTTCGGGAAGCTCGGCGATGCGCAGGTCGGCCCCATCTACCTTGGCGCCACCGGGCTCTGGTCGATCTTCTTCGGCTTCCTCGCCTTCGAGATCATCGGCCTGAACATGATGGCCTCGGTGGGCTGGAGCCCCAAGGAATTCATCCGCCAGCTGCCGTGGCTCGCCCTCGAACCACCCCCGCCGGGGAACGGCCTGCGGATCCCGCCGCTCGAGCAGGGCGGCTGGTATCTCATGGCCGGCTTCTTCCTCACCCTGTCGATCATCCTGTGGTGGGTGCGCACGTACCGGCGCGCCCGGGCCCTCAAGCTGGGGACGCACCTGGCCTGGGCGTTCGCCTCGGCGATCTTCCTCTATCTGTCGTTTGTCATCCAGCCGGTCCTGGTGGGCAGCTTCAGTGAGATGGTTCCCTTCGGGATCTTCCCGCACCTCGACTGGACGGCAGCGTTCTCCATCCGCTACGGCAACCTGTACTACAATCCGTTCCACGC
>CAZVDJ010000250.1:0-6496 GCA_964626245.1 uncultured Gemmatimonadaceae bacterium | reverse complement strand
TGCTGGGCAATGGCGACATGCTCTTCATTCCGCCCGGCAAGTCGGAGCCGCAGCGACTGCAGGGGGCGTTCATCCCGGGCGATGACACGGAGCGCCTCATGCAGTGGTTCGAGGCGCGCAAGCATGCTCGGCGCGCTGCGCTGGCGGCCAAGGGGCTCCCCGACGAGGAGCTGGCGCGCCCCGACATCATTGCCGAGGTGAAGGCGCGCGAGGCGCTGGAGAATGAGGATGAGGAAGAGGGGGGAGACGGCGCGGCGGAGGACCGGGATCCCCTCTTCCGCAAGGCCGCCGAGACGTGCATCCAGCACCAGCTGGGCTCCACCTCGCTGCTGCAGCGCCGACTCGGCATCGGTTACGGTCGCGCGGCGCGCATCATCGACCAGCTGCACGCGGCCGGGGTGCTGGGGCCGTCGCGCGGATCCAAGCCGCGCGACATCCTGATCGGCCTGGACGACCTGGACCGGATTGCCGGCCCCGAGGGGCCGTAGCGGGTCGTTGCGCGCGCGACTTCGGCACCCTCGCCCCCGCGCCTAACGATGCCTTCGGCGCGGGGCGCGGCGCCCCGGAACGAAATGATCCGGCAGGGAAGGAAATGATGCGGCGTCCCCCAGCGGGCGCCGCATTTTCGTTCCGTGTCGAGCGAGCGGCAGCGGTTCGGGCTTGTGGGCGAGGCGGTCGCGGAGCGCTGGCTCCGCCTTCGGGGGTGGCGCGTGCTGCAGCGTCGCTTCCGGAACGGTCACCGTGACATCGACCTCATCGCGCAGCGGGACGGGATGGTGGCGTTCGTGGAGGTGAAGGCGCGCCGGGGGGCGTGGTGCGGGGGGCCACTCGAGGCGGTCAACTGGCGGAAGCGTCGGGAGTTAGAGCGGTCGGCGCTGGTCTGGATCGACCGTCACGGCCGGGGTGGGGAGCAGTATCGGTTCGACGTGATCGGGGTGATCATCGACGGGCGGCGCGTGCGTGTACGTCATGTGGAAAACGCATTTCTCGTCCAATCTCGTGCTTGAAAGCAAGGAGAGGGTTTCGTAGTTTGTTCGGGGTATCGAATCGTTCACGCCACCCGGTAGATTGCCCGCGTGGCCAGGGCCTCAACGACTCACCAATCGGGTGAATCATGGCGGTTTCGGCAGTGCAGGATGATCGCAGAAAGGCACTGAGTCTGGCCATCTCGCAGATCGAGAAGAACTGCGGCAAGGGATCGATCATGCGCATGGGTGCGGAGAACCGCGTCCGTGTCGAGTCGATCCCCACCGGGGCGATCAACCTGGATGCCGCCATCGGCATCGGTGGGATCCCGCGGGGACGCATCACCGAGATCTACGGGCCGGAATCGAGCGGCAAGACGACGCTCTGTCTCCACGTCGTGGCCAACGCGCAGCGCGCCGGCGGCGTGGCCGCGTTCATCGACGCCGAGCATGCGCTCGATGTCGAGTACGCGAAAAAGCTGGGCGTCGACGTGGAGAATCTCCTCGTCTCACAGCCGGACACCGGCGAACAGGCGCTCGAGATCTGCGAGATTCTCGTGCGGTCCGGCGCGGTGGACGTGGTGGTGGTCGACTCGGTGGCGGCGCTCGTCCCCAAGGCGGAGATCGAGGGGGACATGGGCGATTCGCACGTCGGGCTGCAGGCGCGCCTGATGTCGCAGGCGCTGCGCAAGCTCACCGGCGCCATCGCTCGTTCACGCACCTCGGTTGTCTTCATCAACCAGCTGCGCGAGAAGATCGGCGTCATGTTCGGGAATCCCGAGACGACGACCGGTGGCAAGGCGCTCAAGTTCTACGCGTCGTTGCGCCTCGACATCCGTCGCATCGGGCCGGTGAAGGACAAGGAAGAGGTGATCGGGTCGCAGGTGCGGGTGAAGGTCGTGAAGAACAAGGTCGCGCCGCCCTTCAAGCAGGCCGAGTTCGACATCATGTACGCCGAGGGGATCAGCCACACCTCGCTCCTCGTCGACATCGGTGCCGAGTCGGGCATCATCGAGAAGTCGGGTGCGTGGTACAGCTACGGCGGCCAGCGCATCGGACAGGGGCGCGAGAACGCAAAGCTCTTCCTGAAGGACAATCCCGTCCTGATGAAGGAGATCGAGGACAAGGTGAAGGTGGTCCTGGGGATCACCAAGACCGACGTCGCCGCGGACATCGAGGTCGCGGAAGAGTAGGGGGCGGAACGCGCGCGATCCGGCTGGATCTTAGGGGCCGGAGGGTTGTCTTCTGAGGATGTTGGGGCCCGGTACCCCACATTGCTCAGCGGGCTTCTCTCCGGCCTCTCGCGTTGGGGAGAGTGCGGGCGCTCGGGACGCATGCGAGGCAGGGTGACACGGTGAGCGAAGGTCCGGAATCGCGCGCGGCGGGTCGGTCTGGGCGGGGGCGACGCCGTCCCACGCTCGGCGAGCCACCTCACGTGCCGCCCGGGCGTGTCACCTCGTTGGACGAGCGGCGCGCCGGGAGCGGACGGTACCTACTCTCTGTCGACGGGGCGCCGGTCGCGTTGCTGTCCGCGGAGGTGATCGCCCGTTACGGCGTACGCGTTGGCGGCGTGATCGACGCGTCCATCGCGGACGACCTCGCGCGCGACGCGGCGCAGCTGGCAGTCTTCGACAAAGCCGTCGCCTTTCTCGCCGTGCGGGCCCGAAGCGCGCGCGACCTGCAGCTCCGGCTGCGACGCTCCGGGGCGCCGCCCGAGATGATTGCCCGCGCCATCGATCGGCTGACCTCACTTGGCGTGCTCGACGACGCGTCTTATGCGCGTCACCACGCGCAGAGTCGCGTGGCCAGCGGAGGGGCGTCTCGGCGCCGCATCGTGCAGGAGCTGCAACGCCGTGGCGTCGACCGGCACATCGCCGACCACGCCATCGAGGGTGTGCTGCAGGAGGTGGAGCTGGACGAGGAGGGGGCGGCGCGTGCCGTTGCCGAGAAGCGGCTGCGTTCGCTGCGCAACCTGGACGGCGATGTCGCGAGGCGTCGCATGTATGCGTACCTCGCGCGCCGCGGCTACACCGGCGACGTCATCGCACGGGTGCTGAAGGAGCTGCTCCCCTGAGGGGGGCGCATTCCCGACCGCAGGTTCGGCCGAGCGAGGGGTGGGTGCACCGCGGGGACATGGAGCGTTGACGCGGCGCTTGCCCTGGCGCTCCGGGGAAATGGCCGGGGATGGTATATTCTCTCCCCATGCGCGCATCCGACATTCGCTCCCGCTTCCTGGCGTACTTCCATCGCAACGCGCACGCCGTGTTGCCGTCCTCGTCGCTGGTTCCGGCCGACGACCCGACGCTCCTGTTCACCAATGCCGGGATGGTGCAGTTCAAGAAGGTCTTCCTTGGACTGGAGCTGCCGGCGAGCGGGCGGCGGGCGACGACGTCGCAGAAGTGCGTGCGTGCCGGTGGGAAGCACAACGATCTCGAGCAGGTGGGGCACACCGCCCGTCACCACACCTTCTTCGAGATGCTGGGGAACTTCTCGTTCGGCGACTACTTCAAGCGCGACGCGATTCGCTTTGCGTGGGAGTTCGTGACCGGTCCGCAGGCGGAAGGAAACCTGGGGATCGATGCGCGGCACGTGCGCGTGTCGGTGTACCGCGACGATGACGAGGCCCGCGCGCTCTGGCGCGAGATCACGGGGCTCTCCGACGCGCGCATCTACGGGCTGGGGGAGAAAGACAACTTCTGGCAGATGGCCGACACCGGTCCGTGCGGCCCGTGTTCGGAGCTGTACATCGACCTGGCGCACCTGGCGAAGGACTGGCGGTTCCCGGCAGGGGCCACCGGAGAGTGGACCGATCTCGATCGGACCGAGTTCTCGGTGGAGGCGTTCGTGGAGGGGGCGGAGGCGGGGCGGTTCCTGGAGATCTGGAACCTGGTCTTCATGCAGTTCGACCGGCAGCCGGATGGGACGCTGGTGCCACTGCCCAAGCCCTCGGTGGACACCGGGGCCGGGCTGGAGCGCATCGCCGCCGTGCTGCAGGGGGTGACGAACAACTTCCACACCGACCTCTTCGCGCCGATGCTGGCGACGATCGAGCGCACGGTGGGGCGCGCGTACGCCGGCGTTGCTCCTGACGGCTCGCGGCTGCTGGACGAACACTCGGCGTCGTTCCGCGTCCTGGCCGACCACGCGCGGGCCGTGTCGTTCCTCCTGGCCGACGGGGTCTTTCCCTCCAACGAGGGGCGCGGCTACGTGCTGCGGCGCATCCTGCGGCGCGCGGTGCGTCACGCCTGGCTGTTGGGGCGTCGCGAGCCGACGCTGGTGCACGTGGTGCAGTCGGTGATCGACACGATGGGCGAGGTCTTTCCCGAGCTGCGCCAGCGCTCGGCGCACATCCTCGAGACGACGCGTGCCGAGGAGGAACGCTTCCTTGCCACCATCGAGGGGGGAATGGCGCGCTTCGAGCAGCTGGCGCCGGCGATCGGCTCCACGCAGGGGTCGACGCACCTGCGTGGTACCATCAGCGGCGAGGATGCCTTCCGCCTGTACGACACCTTCGGGTTCCCCATCGACCTCACCGAACTGATGGCGCGCGAGCGGAGCTACAGCGTGGACATCGCGGGGTTCGAGGCGGCACTGCAGGCGCAACGCACGCAATCGCAGGAGGACCGCAAGTCGCGCAAGTTGGGGGTGGTGGCCGATGAACTGGCCGATCCTGCCCGCTGGGAAACGACGCGCGACGCGACGCCCGCAACGGCCGGTTGGGGCGCGACGCAGTTCGTGGGATATGACGCGGTGGAGATCACGACGCAGGTGACCGCGATACGCCGGCTCGAGGACCATCGCGTGGCGGTGATGCTGCGCGAGACGCCGTTCTACGCGGAGTCGGGCGGACAGGTCTCCGATCGTGGCGAGATCATCGGCGATGGATGGCGCGTGGACGTGGATGACGTGCGCAAGATCGATGGACGCGTCGCGGCGATCGGCAAGCTGACCGGCACGCTGTCGTTCGGGACGGCGACGGCGCGCGTTCCGTCGGACCGCCGGCGCGACACCGAGCGCAATCACACGGCGACGCACCTGCTGCATGCGGCGCTGCGCCAGGCACTGGGCGATCACGTGCACCAGGCAGGGTCGCTGGTGGCGCCGGACCGATTGCGCTTCGACTTCACGCACCACGGCCCGGTGAAGCCCGAGGTGCTGGAGGCGATCGAGCTGCAGGTGAACCGCGGCATCTGGGCATCGGTGGACGTGGTCACGGAGGAGAAGCCGTATCAGTCGGCCGTGGCCGAGGGGGCCATGGCACTCTTCGGCGAGAAGTACGGCGACGTGGTGCGCGTGGTGCGCATTCCCGGGCTGTCGGTGGAGCTGTGCGGCGGCACCCACGTGCGCAACACGGCGCAGATCTCGCTGTTCAAGGTGGTGAGCGAGACCGGGGTGGCGGGCGGGGTGCGGCGCATCGAGGCGCTCACCGGCCCGCGGGCGTTCGAGCTGCTGCACGACCGCGAGCGCACGCTGTCGCGTGTTGGGGAGATGCTCAAGGCCACCCCGGATGCGCTGGTGAAGCGCGTGCAGGGGCTGCTGGACGACCGGCGCCAGCTGGAGCGCAAGCTGGACGAGGCGCTCAAGGGCGGGGGCGACGAGGTGAAGGCGCTCGTGGCCGGCGCGACGGTGGTGGACGGGTTGCGACTGGTGGCGGCACCGCTCAGGGTGAGCGACGTCAAGACGCTGCAGACGCTGGGCGACGCGCTGCGCGAGCAGTTGGGGAGCGGCGTGGCCGCCCTGGGCGCCACGCTCGAGGATGGCAAGGCGACGCTGCTGGTCGTGGCGACGGACGACGCGCGCGACCGGGGCGTGCGCGCCGATGCGGTGATCAAGGAGCTGGCGCAGGTGGCGGGGGGGCGCGGTGGCGGCAAGCCGCACATGGCGCAGGCCGGCATTCCCGACCCGGCGCGCATTCCCGATGCGCTGGCAGCACTCGAGCGCACCGTACGTTCGATCCTGGGCGGGTAGGGCTCGTGCACCAGGGGGCGCTCCACGCCTGGCTGGCCCAGCGCGATCCGGCACCGCCGGCGCGATTGTCCGAGTCGATCCTCGCCCTGCTGCCGCGCGGTGCGGGGACGTCGGTGGCGGAAGGGCGCAACTCGGCGGATGGGGCGGCGGGCCCCATCGCCGATGCGCTCGTGCGCGCGTCGGTCGAGACGCTGCGCCGCCTGCTTGCGGCTGGCGGGACCGATCGCGAGATCGCGCTGGAGCTGCTGGCCGCGGACGCGATGGCGACGTACGCCTTCGAGGCGGCGGCCGAGGAGCCGGCGCAGCTCGACGCGCGCTGCCGGGCGGCGATGCGGCGGTTCTCCGAGGTCGTGGACGGCGCGTGATCGACCTGCACACGCACCTCCTTCCCGGGGTGGACGACGGGTCGCGCACGCTGGACACGTCGGTGCGCGTCCTGGAGCGGATGTCCGCCGAGGGGGTGACGATGGTCGCCTGCACGCCCCATCTCAACGCGTCGCAAGTGGACGAGGCCCCGGTGGCGGCGCACGCTGCCTTGCGGGCGGAGCTGCAGGAGGCGTCCA
>CAZVDJ010000249.1:0-6498 GCA_964626245.1 uncultured Gemmatimonadaceae bacterium | reverse complement strand
CCGACAGCGTCCATGCGGCGCCATTGTTCGTCCCCTACGTCGCGCGCACCGCCGCGGCGGGGGCGGCGGGGACGTGGGTGCTCGGCGCACCGAAGGCGTGGGCGCGCACGCCGGCGGGGTTGGGGAAGCGCGTGGCCGACCAGGCGGGGCTCTACACGCTGCAGGTCGGCGGCGAGCGACTCTTGTTGCGCGGCATGGGGTGGCACCACGACGGCGCGCCGTGCCGGGAGCGATCGCTGGTGCGGCTGGCGGCATGCGCCACCGCGCGAACCGCCGTCGCGCGTGACGGGGGCGGCGTGCGCCGGGCGAACGTCCCCCTGCTGGGCAGTGTCGTGGCGGCGACCGCGGTGTCGCTCGCGTGGCGCCCCGAGCGAGGTGACGCCGCCGAGGGACGGCTCTTCATCGGGACGCGCGTGGGGGTCGTCCTCGCCGGGTACGTCGCCGAGCGGTTCGTGCTGGAGTGGTGGCAGGGGCGGAAGCGGCAAGGGGGGGAGCGCGGTCATTCCCCACCGGCACTGCGCACCAGCGCGTCGTACGACGACTGCGGGGCGTGCACTCGCCGGCACCTGCCGGCGAAGCGTTAGGCGCGTCCCGTCTGGTCCCCGCCCGCCCGGCCGGGGAGTTCGTGATCGGGTTCGCCATCCGACAGTGCCTGGCCGACCGCGCGCAACAGGTCCGCGACGCTGAATGGCTTGTGGAGGATCGTCCCGCCCGCCAGCTGCCCGGCGCGGTCGTGCAGCGCACCGTCCGCATACCCGGTCATCAGGACGACCCGTAGATGCGGCGTTGCGGTGCGGAGCCGATTCGCGAGGTCGACGCCAGATCCGCCGGGCATGACGATGTCCGACAGCAGGAGGTCGATCCCCTCGCGGTACTGGCGCACCAGCGCCTCGCCTGCGCGGATGTCCTCAGCCGCCAGCACGACGTACCCTGCCCGTTCGAGGACGCGTGTCACGAGCGAGCGAACCCCCGGTTCGTCTTCCACCACGAGGATGCGCCGGGGGCCAGGATGTGCCGGCGCGGCTTGCGGTGCGGGCGCGCGATCGGCCTGGTGCCGCGTGCGTGGCAGCACCAACTGGAACACGGTGCCCGCACCAACCTCGCTCTCGACTTCGACGGAACCGCCGGCCTGTGTCACGATGGCGTAGATCGTCGCCAATCCCAGGCCGGTGCCGCTCCCCGATTCCTTGGTCGTGTAGAACGGCTCGAAGATGTGCGACATCACCTCCGGCGTCATGCCTTCGCCCGTGTCGCTCACGGTGAGTCGCACCCACTCCCCGTCGTCCGCCGATTCCGCACGGGGACTGGCCGAGGCGATCGGCTCGAGCGTGATGCGGAGGGTGCCGCCTTCCGGCATCGCGTCCCGCGCATTCGCCGCGAGGTTCAGCAGGACCTGATCGAGCTGCGTCGGGTCGATCACCGTGCACAACGGCGCGTCCCACCCCTGGATCTCGATGCGGACGCTTTCGTCGATCAGCCGGCGCAGCAGGGGAAGGATCTGTGCGACGGCGTGCCCGACGTCCACGACCCGGGGATTCCGGTGCTCCTTGCGGCTGAAGGCGAGCAATTGTCGCGTGAGGTCGGCGGCGCGCCGCGCCGCGGCCTGCACGGTGAGGAGCGACTCCGCCATCTCCGAATCGGACCGGACGCTCGCCTCGAGCTGATCGAGGTTGCCGAGGATGATCGTGAGGAGGTTGTTGAAGTCGTGCGCCACGCCACCGGCGAGTCGTCCGACCGCCTCCATCTTCGCCGCGTGCCGCAACTGGCGTTCGAGCGCGCGTTGCTCCGACACATCGGTGGAGATCCCGATGATGCCGATGAGCGTGCCGCTGTTGTCGAGGATGGGGGAGTTCACCACGAAGGCCGTGAACTCCGAGCCGTCCTTGCGCTTCACCCCGAACTCACCCGCCCAACTGCGACCCCGGACCAGGTTGGCCATGATCGCCTCCGCGTCCTGGCGGGTGGCGGCGGTCGGCGTGAGCTCGACGATGGACTGTCCCAGCGCCTCGGCGGCGCTCCAGCCGAAAGGGCGCGTCGCGTACGCATTCCAGAACACCACCCGCCCGTCCGTGTCGGTGGCGATGACGGCCTGCTGCACCGCATCGAGCAGACGGGCTTCGAACGGCGTCGTCGATGCGGCGACGACGGCACTCAGGTCGGGAGGCGGCATGAAGGGTTGGGCGACACGGAGGGACTCGAACCGGTGCTGGCCCACAGGCATGTACCCCTCGAGTATCGACCCGTCCGGCGACGCGCGCTAGGGAAGCTCTGAATAGGTGTGCGACCTGTCCGTTCGGGACGAGATGAGTGCAGCTGAAGGCGCTACGATACGCGGAGAGGCCTGCCCAAGCGGCGTTGTCGCCCGGTTCCGGGCCTCGCGCGGCCCGCACGGGCGGCCGTCGGCGCGCGGGCCGACACTACGTGCCCTGCGGCCGCAGGCGGTACCGCAGCAAGTACAGATTCGCGAGCGCACAGGCGGTGTAGGCCCGCACCGTGTTCTTGGCCAGCCCCCGATACCGCACCTTGGCAAAGCCCCACAGCCGTTTGATCACGTGAAAGACGTGCTCGACCCGCGCTCGGGTGCGCGAGCGCGTGCGATTGATCGCGTCCCAGTACGGCGTCCGGGGCCCGCTCCGGTTCACCAGATAGCGCCCACCGCTCAGGGCCCAGTGAAGGCGGTCGTCGGCCTTATCGTACGCCTTGTCCCCGTGCAGTGTCGTCTCCTGCCCGTGCAGCAACTGCGGAAGCTGCGTGATGTCCGCCGCCCCGGCGTCCGTCGTGACGAGCGAGTGCACCACCCCCTGCCGATCCGTCCCCACGTGGAGCTTCATCCCGAAGTACCACTGGTTCCCCTTCCGGGTCTGCTTCATCTCGGGATCGCGCGTCTGCGTGGCGTTCTTCGTGGAGCTCGGGGCCGCGATGATCGTGGCGTCGACGATGGTGCCGGCCTTCAGCAGCAGGCGCTGCTCCTCCAGCAACGTGGTCACCGCCGCGAACATCTGGGCCGTGAGCTGGTGCTGCTCCAGCAGATGGCGAAAGCGCAGAATGGTCGACTCGTCGGGCACCCGGTCGTCGAGCAGCTCGACCTGGGCGAAGCGGCGCATCGCCTCCGAATCGTAGAGCATGTCCTCCGCCTGCGGATCCGACAGATCGAACCATTGCTGCAGGAAGTACACGCGCAGCATCGTCGCCAGCGGCAGGGGCCGTCGGCCGCGCCCCGGCTTGGGATAGTGCGGCGCCACCAGCGCCTCTAGGCGGGCCCACGGGATCACGGCCTCCATTTCCTGGAGAAAGCGTTCGCGGCGCGTCACCTTGCGCTTGCTGTCATAGGCCACACTGGCCAACGTCCGCTGCTCGCTCATCAGGGTCCCTCTCGGCACGGGGTTCGGCCGGCAATACCGACCCATTCGGCACGAGATGCAAGGGGCACATATTCAGAGCTTCCCTAGCGGAGATTTCCATGATCCTCTCGCCGACGGTCCTGCGTCGTGGCGAGGAAGGCCGCGGGGCCATCACCCGGCGATTGGATCCCTCTAACGCGGGAATGACGGGTCGATGGCGGGCGGTGAGGCGCCGCCCGCGCTCGGGACTCCGTCCACCCCCCGGCTCGGGGCGTGCGTCAGGCGCGCTCCCGCCGCCGCGTGCGCCGCGCCCCTATGGCGTTACCACCCCACTGCCTTGCGCACCGCCCCTTCGATGTCCTGGTCCCCGCCGTCGGCGCTGTAGAGCACGGTACCAGCCTTGTCGAGCACGAGGATGTAGGAGGTGTGGTATGCGGCAAACGTCTTGTAGACCGAGCCGTCGGCGTCGAAGACGAAGGTGCCGGGATGCCCGGTGCGCGCGACGTACTCCCTGGCCCGCTCCGGCGTCTGATTGGTGGGGACGACGACGAAGAGCAACGTGAGGTCCTTGCCGTACTTCGCGTCGAGCGCCTTGAACTTCGGCTCCATGCGGCGGCAGAGCGGGCACCACGTCGCCCAGAACTCGATGACCACCGGTCCCTTGCCGATGTACTGGGCGAGGTCCACGGGCACGCCATCGAGCGTCTTCGCGATGGCGGTCGGTGCCTTGTCGCCGACCTTCAGCCCCTTGGTCTGGGCGGTGGCGGCGATCGGCAGGGCGAGCGCGAGGGAGAGGGCCGCGAGGGCGGCGGGCGCGAGCGAATGGATCGGGCTCATATGAGGAGTTGTCCCATGGTGATGAGGTAGTACTCCGCAACGCCCAGCATCGCGAGGGCGAAGGCGCGCTTGACCCACAGCATCCACGCCCCGGCTCGCGGCAGGCGCGCGAGGGCACCGGCCGAGACGCCCACGAGGACGAGCACGCTGCACATGCCGAGCGAAAAGGCGAACAGGTAGGCGAAGCCGAGCAGCGCGCTCTGCGTGGATGCCACCCAGGTGAGGACGGCCCCCATCACCGGGGCCCCGCATGGTGCCGCCACCAGTCCGGCGACCGCCCCCATCAGGAAGGTGCCGCCGAAGCTCCCGCCCTCACCCACCGACGCGGCGCGCTGGATCAGCCGCTGCGGGACGGGGACCGGGATCACCTCGAGCATCATCAGCGCGAAGGCGATGAGGAGGTTGGCCATGAGGAGCGATGCCCACGGATTGCTGCTGACGGAGCCGAAGAGTGTCCCCGTCAGCCCGGCCGCGAGCCCGAGCGTCGCATAGACCAGCGCCAGTCCGACCACGTAGCTCAACGTGAGCCCCACGACTCGCCGGCGCGAGAGCGTCCGGTTGGCCGCCTGTCCGCCGACGATCGCCGCGGTCATCGGGATCATCGGATAGATGCACGGCGTGAGGCTGGTGAGCACGCCGCTCCCGAAGACGATCGGAAGCGCGAGCCACGGCGTGGACGTGAGCGAGTCGGCGAGGTCGATGGCGAGCATCGTGGGCAGTAATCATGCCTCGTCCGAATTGGTTCCCGACGCGCCGGCTCCCTCGCTCCTCCAATGGACTTCAGCTGCACGCCTCGCGATACTTCGCGGCCCGCTTCGCTTGCGGCGAGGAACTCCGTGCCGCGATGCATCTCCGCTCCACGAGCCCAGGCGCATGATGACGGCGACTACCCGCAGTAATCCCTCCACACCGTCGCGCCGGGTCGCGAGTCGCCGGCCGGGGGCATCGTGCGCCTGATTCGGTCGCTCCTCTGGATCGACTGCGGGGCGGGCCTGACCGTGGGCATCCTCGTCCTCTCGCTCGCGGAGTGGCTGAGCCGCTTGTACGGGCTTCCCTTGGCGCTGGTGATGGCGATGGGCGTCGCGAACGTCGCATACGGCACCTTCTCGTTCTCACTGGCACGCCGAGCGACGCGACCGCGGATACGGCTGCAGCTGCTGGTGATCGCCAATGGGATGTGGGCGGTGGTGTGCACGGTCGCCGCGGTCGTGATGGCGCCGCACGCCACTCCCATCGGCCTCGCGACGTTGCTGCTCGAGGGGGTGTTCGTGGGGGGGCTCGCCGCACTCGAGTGGCGCCATCGCGCCTCGCTGCTCGTCGCCGCCTGACGCGGAGGTGTCCGGGCGGAGGGGAGATCGCCTCTCCTGACGCGCGACGAGCGACGCGTCCGACGCGCCATGTCGCGAGCCCCCCCGAAACGGGCGGCACCGGCGCTTAGCTTTCCCTGGGCGCCACGGATTCCCCGTCTCGCACGCACCTGCGGCTCGCTCCGCCCGTCTCCTCCCAGCTCTCCGCGTGACCCTTCTCTCCCTTGCCAACGTCGGCGTCTCCTTCGGCGCCACGGAACTGTTCAAGAACGTCTCCTGCACCGTCGCCGAGGGTGAGCGCTGGGGAATCATCGGGCGAAACGGCGCCGGCAAGTCGTCGATCTTCAAGCTCATCACCGGGGAGCTCAAGCCCACGACCGGGAGCGTGGCGCGCAAGCCGGGACTTCGGCACGCCCTGCTCGACCAGCACCGCGCCTTCGAAGGGGCGACCACCGTGTGGGAGGCGGGGGCGGCGGCGTGGCGCGAGGTCATCGCCCTCGAGCAGCGCCTGGCCGAGATGGCGATGGAGATGGGCGAGCTCGGCGACCAGGTCACCGACGAGTTCCTCGAGCGCTTCGGGCACGAGCAGGAGCGCTTCGGCGACCTCGGCGGCTACATCTACCATACGCGGGTCGACGCCGTGCTGCAGGGGCTGGGCTTCGACGCCGAGGAGTCGAGGACGCGCCTCGTGTCGACGCTCTCGGGGGGCGAGCGAGGGCGCGTGGGGCTGGCGGCGCAGCTGATTGCACCTGCCGATCTGCTCCTCCTCGACGAGCCCACCAATCACCTGGACCTCGACACCACGACCTGGCTGCAGGAGTGGCTCCGCGAGGCCGGCGAGACGGTGATCGTCGTCTCGCACGACCGCGCCTTCCTCGACGCCATCTGCACGCACATCCTGCACGTGGAAGGAAAGACGAGCGAGTGGTACAAGGGGAACTACAGCCAGTTCGTCCCGCAACGCGCCGAGCGACGCCTCACGCGCGAGCGCGAACTGGAGCGGCAGCGCGCCT
>CAZVDJ010000248.1:0-6521 GCA_964626245.1 uncultured Gemmatimonadaceae bacterium | reverse complement strand
CCCTTCGCCCGGGCCGGGAACTCCGCCGTGACCGTCGCCGATGCCGATCCGTGCGCGCCGGCAGCCGCACGCGACCCGTCGCGCGTGAGCCGCGGGACGAGCGGGCGAATGCCCTCCACCATGGCGTGAATGTGGTCCGGCGTGGTGCCGCAGCACCCGCCCAGCACCTTGACCCCCGCCTGCAGGAGGTGGCGGGCGTACGTGGCCATGTACTCCGGGCTGGCCATGTACATCTTGCGTCCGCCGACTTCGCGTGGCATTCCGGCGTTTGGCATGGCGCTGAGCTTGCGCCGCGTCACTGCGGCCATGCGCTCGATCGCCTCGAGGATGATCTGCGGTCCCACCGAGCAGTTCAGCCCGATCACGTCGGCGCCCAGCGCGTCGAGCGCCAGCGCGACATCCTCGGGCGAGGCGCCGTAGACGGTGACCCCTTCCACGTCCACCGTCATCTGGGCGATGAGCGGCAGGCCCGGCGCGGCCGAGCGCGCGGCCAGGACCGCCTGGGTAACCTCGTCCAGGTCGGCAAACGTCTCGAGGATGATGCAGTCGGCGCCGCCTTCGGCCAGCGCCGCCACCTGCTCCTCGAACGCGGCGCGCGCCTCGTGGTAGCTCGTGGGGCCGTACGGCTCCAGCCGCACGCCTAACGGGCCCACGGCGCCGGCCACCAGGGCGCGCTCGCCGGCCGCCTCCCGCGCCACGCGCGCCGCCGCGCGGTTGATCGCCCGCACCTCCTGCTCCAGCCCGAACTGCGCCAGCTTCACGCGGTTGGCGCCGAACGAGTTGGTCTCCAGCACCTCGGCCCCGGCGCGCACATAGGCCTCGTGCACGCCGCGCACGAGGTCGGGGGCCCGCAACGACAGCTCGTCGTAGCACTGGTTGATGAAGACCCCGCGCGTGTAGAGCATCGTCCCCATGGCACCGTCGAAGACGACCACGGCATCGGGGTCGAAAAGGCGGCGCAGCAGCGCCTCACGCGTCGATGCGGCGGCGCCCGTTGCGCCTGTCGCGCCTGTCGCGCCTGTCGCGCCTGTCGCGCCTGTCGCGCCTGTCGCGCCTGTCGCGCCGGAAGGCAGGTGCCCGGCTGCCGTCATGCGCGCGGCGACGACCGGCGCACGTCCTGCTCCAGCAGGTTGGCGTCGATGAAGAACTTCGCCGCCCAGTTCGGCAGCTCCCACGTGAGGTAGCCGCCGTCGCAGGGGAGCGATCCCTTCACCCCGCCCACCACCCCCGGATCGCCCGACGTCCGGATGCTGCGGCGCACGAACGCATTCGCGCGGTAGGCCGACTCGGCCAGGTTCGCGTCACCCGTGATCTGCGAGAGCAGGAGCCAGCAGTGCGCGACCTGCACGGTGCCGGTCAGGCAGACCCAGCTCACGGCGGCGTCCCAGTTGGCCCCGAGGCGGCCCGGGAGGCGTCCGTCAGCTGCCATGGCCCCCTGCACGCCGCGCGCGCAGCGCAGCGCCGAGTCGAGGAAGGCCTCGTCGCCCGTGAAGCGGTACGCCTCCACGATGCCGCGCATCACGTACCCGATGGTGTGCGTGAGCGGGTGCGCCGGGTCGTCCAGGCAGTTCTCGGCAAACCAGCCGTTGGGCGCCTGTTTGCTCATCGCCCAGCGTACCTGCCGGTTGGCCGCCTCCACCCACTGCGGCGCCTCCTCCACGCGGGCCGCCTCGTACAGCCCCCACGACACGTGCGTCTCGTACGCCTTGTCGTTCGGCTTGGCGAACGGCGTGCGGTGCTTGCGCCAGCAGCCGTCGGGATCCTGCGTCGTCGCCAGCCACGTGGCGGCGCGCCGCATCGGCTCGCGGTACGCGTCGCCCAGCACGCGCGTCCCGGCGGCCAGCCCCAGGAGGATCTGCCCCGTGTTGAACGTCACCGGCACGCGCGGCGTCGCATCCACCACGCCCCCCTGAAAGCCCCCCTCGGGAAACTGGATCGAGACGAGCCAGTCGAGCATGCGCCGCGCCCGTTCGGTGAGCGCCGGATCGTCCAAGCGCTCTCCGCAGGCGAGCAGGGTGGGGACGAGGTAGCCGGTCGTTTCCGGATACGAGGCCGACCATCCGTCGATGAGCGAGAAGTGACGCGCCGCACCGCCGTCGCGATGCCGGTTGTGGTCCTGCGCGCGCCCGATCCAGGCCAGCGCCGCCGCCACCGAGGCATCGATCCCGGGGTCGGGCTCGAGCGGCGTGGCGCGGTCGCGGGCGCGCTCCGCCTTGGCCAGGGGAGGGAGGCGCTGCTCGGCCAGCAGGGAACGCCCGAATCGGAGAATGGAACGGATCATGGACGGAGGTCGGTGCAATCGCGGGTTGGGCGCGGCGCGGGGATCGGGGCTAGCCGTCTCCCACCGCCGCGGCGGCACTCGCCGAGGGTTGGGCTCGGCCCGTGTTCCCCTCGCCGCGCACCGCATAGTACTTGGCCTGCGGGTGATGCACGATCAGCGCCGCCGTGGACTGCTCCGGGATCAGCTGGAAGGCACTGGTCAGCGTCATCCCGATCGCGTCGGCCGGGAGGAGGCGGAAGACGGTCTCGTGGTCATCCAGGTCGGGACACGCGCCGTAGCCCCACGAGTAGCGCTTGCCGCGCCCGGCGGCGATTCCCAGCTCGGCCCTGATGCGGCGATGCAGCCACTCGGCGGTGGCCTCTGCCGCTTCCACCGCCAACCCATGCACATAGAACGCTTCCGCATACTCGCCGCGCCCCTGCAGCTCCTCGAAGCGGCGCGTGGCGGCATCGCCCACCGTCACCACCTGCAGCCCCACGAGGTCCACGTCGCCCGAATCGGCCGGGCGGAAGTAGTCCGCCAGGCACAAGCGCTCGCGCCCCTCCTGCCGCGGGAAGTGAAAGCGCCCGATCTCGCGCAGCGAGCCGCCGTCTGCCTCCCAGGCATTCGGGTCGTAGAGGACCAGGTCGTTGCCGTGGGCCTGCGCGGGGAAGTAGCCGTACACGGCCTGCGGACGGAGCCATCGCTCGCGCGTCGCCTCGGCGCTCAGCCGGGCCAGGGTAGGCTCGAACTCGTCGCGCACCGTCTTGTCGTATCCTTCGCCCGAGCCGCGCCCCCCCCATTGCAGCCGGTACAGCTCGTCCAGGTCGAGCAGCGCCAGCACCTCGTCGAGCGGGATGTCGCGCAGCACGCGCGTTCCAACGAAGGGCGACTCGGGGATGGCGTGATCGGTGGAGACTTCGCTGCGCGCCCCCGCCGCGTCGCCACGCGCCACGTCCTTGCCAACGCCGCTGTGCAGGAAGACGTCTGCCCGCGCGTCGGCCAGTGCCTGCTGCACGAAGCCCGCCCGGGACGACGGGTCCTGCAGCCGATCCATCGTCTCCAGTCCCTCGAAGGCGTCCTTGCAGTAGAAGACGCCGGAGTCGTAGGCACGCTCGCCGTCCACGAACAGGGCGCGGCGCCCGAAGCGCCGGTTGATCGCCGCACCGCCGATGAGCACCGGGAGCTGCAACCCTCGCCGGTCCAGCTCCTGCACGCACAGCGGCATCTGCTTGGAGGTGCTGACCAGGAGCGCCGAGAGCCCGATGGCGTCGGCGTTCACCTCGATCGCCTTCTCGATGATGGTGTTCACCGGGACCTGCTTGCCCAGGTCGAACACGGTGTAGCCGTTGTTGGAGAGGATCGTGTGGACGAGCGACTTCCCGATGTCGTGCACGTCGCCGTACACCGTCGCCAGCACCACGCGCCCCTTGGTGTAGCCCTCCTGCTTCTCCAGGAACTGCTCCAGGTGCTTCACCGCCTTCTTCATCACCTCGGCCGACTGCAGCACGAACGGCAGGATGAGTTCGCCCGCGCCGAACTTGTCGCCGACTTCCTTCATCGCCGGCAGCAGCACCTCGTTGAGCACCTGCACGGGCCGCTCGTGCACCCCCGCCGCGTCCAGCGCCGCCTCGATCCCTTCCTTCTTGCGGTGCACGATCATCCAGTGCACGCGCTGCTCCGCCGTCATCCCCTCGGTGGGATCCGCGCGCACGGCCTCTCCCGTCTCCCGTCTCCCGTCTCCCGTCTTCTCGAAGTACTCGATGTACCGCTGGAGGGCGTCGGCCCGCCGGTTGAAGACCAGGTCGTCGGCCAGCGCGCGCTCCTCGAGGGAAATCTCCGCGTACGGCGTCACGTGCGCGGGGTTCACGATGGCCGCGTCGAGCCCGGCCTGCACGCAGTGGTGGAGGAAGACCGAGTTGAGCACCGCGCGTGCCTCGGCGGCGAGCCCGAAGCTCACGTTGGAGACGCCGAGGATCGTGAGCACGCCCGGCAGCTCGCGCTTGATGAGGCGGATCCCCTCGATCGTCTCGTGCGCCGAGTCGACCCACTCGGCGTCGCCGGTGGCGAGGGTGAAGGTGAGCGCGTCGAAGATGAGGTCCGACGGCTGCAATCCGTACTCGCCCACCACGATGTCGTGGATGGCGCGGGCGACCTCCAGCTTGCGCTCGCGGGTGCGCGCCATCCCCACCGGGTCGATGGTGAGGGCGACGAGCGCGGCGCCGTGCGTGATGGCGAGCGGGACGACGCGATCGATGCGTTCGCGCCCGTTCTCCATGTTGATCGAGTTGATGATCGCGCGTCCCGGGATCTGCTCCAGCGCAGCCTGGATCACGCCCGCCTCGGTGGAGTCGACCATGAGTGGCGTCTCCACCGACATCGACAGGAGCTTGGCGACGCGCGCCATCTGTTCGGCTTCGTCGCCGCGCTCGGTGAGCGCCACGCAGATGTCGAGGACGTGGGCGCCGGATTCGGCCTGCTCGCGGGCGACGTCCAGCACCCCTTCGTAGTCGTCGGCCAGGAGGAGGCGTTTCACCTTGCGCGACCCCTGCGAGTTGACCCGCTCCCCGACCAGCAGCGGCGGGGGCGACTGGTGCAGGGTGATCGCGCGCATCGCCGAGGCGACGCGGGGGACGGCGTGATGACCTCGGCGCGGTGCGAGGGTACGGGAGGGAAGGGAATGATGCGGGCGATCGGGGGCGGAGGTGGTATCGTGGTTTTCGGGGGGGGCCCCCGGCGCCGCCGACGGCGTCGGCGTCACGCCATCGGCCGTATCTGCCAACGACACACCCACTTCCGCCGCCTCTCGCCACGCGCGCGCCGTTGGCGTGGCCGTTTCCGCTGGCGACCGACCCAGCGCCGCGTCCGGCGAGTCGACGTTCGCCGCCTGCCGCCCGGCGTTCGACCTCGGCGAGTCGACGCTCACCTCGGGCAACTTGACATTCGCCCGCGGAGAGCCGTCGCCTGTCGCCTGTCGCTCCGCATTCGACTCCGGCGAGTCGACGTTCCCCCCGGCCCACCCGGCGTTCGACGGCGGCGAGTCGCCACTCGCCGTCCGCCGCCCGGTCTTCGACCTTGGCGACTCGGCGTTCCCTCCGGCCGACCCGGCGTTCGACGGCGGCGCGTCGACCTTCGACGCCTGCCGTTCGACATTCGACCCCGGCGAGTCGACGTTCCCCTCGGACGACCCGGCGTTCGACGGCGGCGCGTCGACCTTCGACGCCTGCCGTTCGGCATTCGACCCCGGCGAGTCGACGTTCCCCTCGGACGACCCGGCGCTCGACCGAGTCGAGTCGACATTCGCCCCCTGCCACTCGGCCTTCGCATTCGGCGAGTTGACGTTCGCCTCGAGCGACCCGGCGCCCGACTGCGACGCGTCGACCATCACCGCGCGCGACGCAGCGTCCGACGAGAACGCCGTCGCATTCGCCTCGTGCGCTGCGGCTTCCGACGCCCGCGCCCCCAACGCATCCACCGCTTCGCAGATCGCCCGCAGGTGCTCGGGCGTCGTCCCGCAGCACCCGCCCACGATCCGCACCCCGAAGTCGCGCACGAACTCGCCCAGCATCGCCGCCATCGGGGCCGGCTCCAGCGGGTACACCGCCTCCCCCGTCCCCGTGTTCAGCGGCAACCCGGCGTTGGGGATCACCGAGACGGGGCGCGTGGCGTGCTGCGACAGGAAGCGCACCGGCTCGCGCATGTGCTCCGGCCCCGTGGAGCAGTTGAGGCCGATGACGTCGACGCCCAGCGACTCCAGCGTCGTCATCGCGCTCGCCACGTCGGTCCCCAGCAGCATGCGCCCGCTGGTGTCCAGCGTCACCTGCGCCTGCACGGGGATGCGGTACCCCAACTCGCGGAAGAGGCGGGCGAAGCCGGCCAGCGCTGCCTTCACCTCCAGCATGTCCTGCGAAGTCTCGACCAGCAGCACGTCGACCCCCCCTTCCACCAGGTACTTCGCCTGGGTGTAGAAGTCGTCGGCCAGCGCCTCGAAGGTGACGTTGGAGAGGGCCGGGTCGCTGCTGGAGGGGAGCATCCCCGTGGGACCGATCGATGCCGCCACGAAGCGCGGGCGCTCCGGCGTCGCGACGGCGTCGCACGCCGCGCGCGCCAGGCGCGCCGCCGCCAGGTTGATGTCGCGGACCTTGTCGCCCAGCCGCTCGGCGGCCAGGCGGCGAGGGGTCGACTGGAAGGTGCACGTCTCCACCACATCGCACCCCACGGCCAGGAACGACTCGTGAATCGACCGGATCACGTCCGGACG
>CAZVDJ010000247.1:5062-6535 GCA_964626245.1 uncultured Gemmatimonadaceae bacterium | reverse complement strand
TACGATGGACGGGGTGGGAGAGTGGGCGACGACATCGATCGGGATCGGGCAGGACGCCGACATCTCCCTCGTCAGGGAGTTGCACTGGCCCGACTCGCTCGGCCTGCTCTACTCAGCCTTCACCTACTTCACCGGCTTCAAGGTCAACTCCGGCGAATACAAGGTGATGGGACTCGCGCCATATGGGCGCCCGAAGTACGTCGATGCGATCCTCACGCACCTCATCGACCTGCGGGACGACGGCTCGTTCCGGATGAACCAGGAGTACTTCAACTACCTGAGTGGCCTGACGATGACGAGCCCGCGCCTCGATGCGCTGCTCGACGGCCCGCCGCGCGCTCCCGAGTCGCCGCTGACGCAGCGCGAGATGGACATCGCGCGCTCCCTGCAGGACGTGACGGAAGAAGTCATGCTCCGCATGGCGCGAGCCGCACACCGGATCACGGGAGCGAAGAACCTCTGCCTCGCCGGCGGTGTGGCCCTCAATTGCGTGGGAAACGGACGCGTGCTGCGCGAAGGGCCGTTCGATTCCATCTGGATCCAGCCGGCGGCAGGCGATGCCGGAGGCGCGCTCGGCGTTGCGCTGCTTGCCTGGCACCGACATTTCGGCGAGCCCAGGCCCGCAGTGTCGGGACATGACGGCATGCAGGGGTCGTATCTCGGCCCTGACTACACAGCGGAAGAGATTCGGGGATACCTGGACAAGGTGGGAGCCGCGTATGAGGAGCCGCCGTCCGACGTCTTCTTCGACCGCGTTGCCACCGTTCTCGCCGACGAGCAGGTGGTGGGCTGGTTCCGCGGGCGAATGGAGTTCGGGCCCCGGGCGCTCGGGGCACGCAGCATCCTGGGTGACGCGCGATCGCCGCGCATGCAGGCGCAGCTCAACCTCAAGATCAAGTTCCGCGAGAGTTTTCGCCCCTTCGCCCCCAGCATCCTGTCCGATCGCACCGCGGAATACTTCGAACTCGATGTGGCGTCACCATACATGCTCCTCGTGGCACCGGTTCGCGGCGAACGTCGCCGTGCGATGCCCGATGCATCGCAGGGGCTGTGGGGGATCGACCTGCTGAACGTGCCCCGCTCCGACGTGCCGGTCATTACCCACGTGGACTACTCGGCCCGCATCCAGACGGTGCACCGTGAGACCAATCCCGAGTACCACGCGCTGCTGTCCGCATTTGACCGGCTCACGGGATGCCCGTTGATCGTGAACACCTCGTTCAATGTGCGCGGCGAGCCGATCGTGTGCTCGCCGGCCGACGCGTACCGGTGCTTCATGCGCACCAACATGGACTACCTGGTGCTCGGGCCGTACCTGTTGCGAAAGACCGACCAACCCGAATGGCGGGAGGAGGGCGATTGGAAGACCGAGATTCCCCTCGATTGATGGCGGCGTCTTCGGGTTCCGGCGGCGCGGCTTCCGGCCGGCGATTCGGGCTCACGGTCGGCGGCGCATTCGCGGTGCTCGCCGCC